>JAHDEB010000087.1:1616-17351 GCA_020629055.1 Chloroflexota bacterium | reverse complement strand
TATCTTAGACAAATTCCCGCGATCAACGATTTACTTGAATCATCGGCCGGTGTTGATCTCATCACCCGATTTGGCACCAGCATGGTTACCGAACATCTGCGCCAAGCGGTAGACAAAACACGACAGGTGATTCTGGCAGGGGAAGCAAATGGTACACCCCCCACGGCCGATTCGATTTTGGCACTAACGGCGCAAACCCTTGCCCAAGCGCTCGAACCATCGCTACACGGTGTGATCAACGCCACCGGGGTCATCATCCACACCAATTTGGGGCGAGCCACCCTGAGCAAAGCGGCCCAGGCGGCCGTGCTGGAAGCGGCTCAGGGATATGGCACCCTAGAATTTGACATCGAAACGGGAAAACGGGGCAAACGAGACATTCATGCGGAACGACTTCTGACCCAAGTTACTGGGGCTGAGGCCGCTTTGCTGGTCAATAATACCGCGTCGGCCGTGATGATGATGCTTTCAACCTTTTGCCAAGGTAAACGGGTGATCATTAGCCGAGGACAGCTGGTAGAAATCGGTGGCGGCTTTCGAGTACCAGATGTGATGGCCCAGTCCGGTGCGATTTTAAAAGAGATTGGAACAACCAACCGAACCCATCTGCGTGATTACGAAAATGCGATCCTAGAAGACCCGGAAAATACGGCCGCCATTATGGTCGCGCACCATTCAAATTTTAAAATTGTCGGCTTTACAACAGAGCCTGACATGGCTGATTTAGCCGCTTTAGCTAAAAAATATGATATCCCACTACTGTTTGATCAGGGGTCTGGCTGTATGTTTGATACGGCCAAATATGGACTAGATCATGAACCAACGGTACAAGAAGGGGTCGCGGCGGGTGCTGATTTGATCGCTTTTAGTGGAGACAAACTTTTGGGTGGACCGCAAGCGGGGATCATTATCGGCCGGGCCGATTTGGTAGCGACGCTCAAACGCCATCCATTGGCGCGCGCATTACGGCCGGACAAACTATGCATCGCCGGTTTGGCTGCGACTTTGGCACACTATCTTAAAGGTGATGCGCTGCAAGAAGTACCGGTCTGGGCGATGATGGAAAAGTCTCTGGATGAGATCAAGGCGACCGCTAAAAGTTGGCAAAAAGCACTGAAGAAAGCGGAGATCGAATCAACCGTTGTGGCAGGCAAGTCAACCGTTGGGGGTGGCAGCTTGCCAGGGACCAGTTTCGACACGTGGGTGCTCAAACTTGAGCATCCTGAATTAGAGGCGTTTAACGGACGCCTGCGTCAGGCCAAGCCGCACGTGATCGGCCGTATGCAAGACGGGGCGCTGCTGCTAGACCCACGGACGGTTCAGCCGGAGCAAAATAAAAGTTTAATTGGGGCGATTCAACGAGCGATATGACAGTTATTTTTTCAATCGAAACATCATGCGACGAAACATCAGCAGCGGTGATTAAAGACGGCCGGGAAATCTTGGGGCACACCGTCGCAAGCCAAGAGGCGATCCATGCGAAATATGGTGGGGTTTTCCCCGAGGTTGCTTCACGCAAACACATTGAAGTGATTAGTCCCATCGTGACTGAAGCGCTGGAGCAAGCGCAGGTCGGCTGGGATGCGATCGATTGTATTGCGGTTACGAAAGGGCCGGGACTGGTCGGGTCGCTGTTGGTCGGGGTTAATATGGCTAAAGGGCTTTCTTTGGCCACCGGTATTCCGCTGTTAGGCGTTAACCATATTGAAGGACATATCTATTCTCAATGGCTTGCGGATGGCGCTGAAGAGATTGAGTTCCCTTTGGTGATTTTGGTTGTCAGCGGTGGCCATACAGAGCTTTATTTAATGACCGACCATTGTGAATACGAACATCTAGGTGGCACAATTGACGATGCGGCCGGAGAAGCGTTTGATAAAGTGGGCCGTTTGCTGGGGCTCCCTTATCCGGGCGGTCCACACATCGACAAAGCGGCCAAGTTGGGTGACCCTACCCGTTTTGATTTCCCACGTGCGATTATGAAGGATGGCTACAACTTTAGCTTTAGCGGCTTAAAAACGGCCGCCATGCGTGAAATCCAAAAACTAGAGCGTGCAGGGGAAGATTTGCCCATCAATGATTTAGCGGCCGGATTCCAGCAAGCTGTCGTGGATGCATTAGTCATTAAAACCGGTCGGGCGGTCGCCCAAACCGGCGCCAAAGGGGTCCATATCGCCGGGGGTGTCTCGGCAAACTCACAGCTACGGCGCGAAATGGCTGAACGGCTCGATGTGCCGGTTCGTACCCCCCCTCTGTTTCTGTGCACAGACAACGCCGCAATGATCGGAGCGATTGCGCATCAACGGTTTATTCGGGGCGAACGCAGCGGCTCCGACATGGACGTCACCCCTTCGTGGCAGATCTAAAATCGTTAACCAGACCTGTCTTTGCTCACCAACTTACGACCTGACCGTTTGATATCCATCAACAACCAGCTCAACTTGGGCTGTTTCAACATGGTAGAGCAGCCCATGCACCGTTGCATCGTCTTGGGGGAAGTAAGGCAGTGCGCCAATGCGCTGAACTTCTTTCTTCACCGCCTCACGCGGGTCTTCAAAAGTACGTAACAAAGATCGCATCTGAGTGTCGGAAAGGTCACCCCACTGCAACCGCAGCGCTTCTAGCTGTTGATCTGACAGCATCCGCTTCATATTTGTCGCAATCGTATCGACTTTCGAGTGGGCTAAGCTACAACCGCAATCGGTGTGCATCAACACCACAATCTCTTTAAAACCGGCTAAAAACAGGCCGATGATGAGGGAGCGTTCTTCAGCAATTCCCCCAATTGTCCGGATCACCCGAACGTTTGAATTTCCCGCCCCATTTGGCGAAAACCCCAAAATGCCTAACGCTTCTAAATTTATTCGGGGGTCGATACAAGTCACAATCGCAACCTTTTCAGCGACTCTTTTAACTGGCAAATCATCGACGGCCATCCGGTCGCGAAACTGCTGATTCAACTTCAAGATTCGTGTTAGGGTTTGTCCACCTTCTTCATTCATACTGTCACCTCTAATTTGATAGATTAGGATGACCCAGCTTTGATTCTGTCTTTTTATGTCTTTCGATTTTCATATCAACAACATCTAAGCTTTCTTGCAATTGATTCATTTGAAGCAACATTACCCGTCGATGGTTTTCAAGCATTTGTCGCCGCTGTTTAGCAGAAGATGGCCCCTCGCGCCGCAGTTGGGCGAAGGTTTTCATATCGGCCAAAGGCATACCGGTCGCCTTAAGTTGTTTCAAAAATCGAATCCACTCTAAATGGCTGGCGTCATATCGGCGGTGGCTGCTGCCCGCACGCGGAACATCTAGGATCAGACCTATTTTTTCATAATAGCGCAAGGTGTAGCTGGTTAAACCGGTCTCAAAAGACATTTGCTGAATCGTAAATTCTTGGGTCATCGTTTTCTCACTATACAACTTCGAGTGAACTCGAAGTCAAGTCTATTAGAGCTGGGGGCTGGTGTAACCAGCTTGAGCTAAAATTATGCCGCTTGTGACCTAGGCACGATTAGCCTAGGGTCATTTGCACCAAAACAAAAATTGAACTCTAGGAGTATAAAATATGTGCAGATGGTTAGGCTATATCGGCCCCCCTACGACGCCAAACCGATACCTATATGAAGATCGATTTTCGCTCATCGAGCAAAGTCACACCGCTCGTAAATCAAAGTCTGTGGTGAATGGGGATGGGTTTGGCTTAGGCTGGTATGCAGCAGAACAGGCGGAGCCAGGTTTATTCCGTGATATTTTGCCAGCTTGGAGTGATGAGAATCTAAAAAGCTTGGCCACCCACATAAAATCTGGGCTGTTTTTCGCCCATGTCCGGGCGGCAACCAGCACATCGACCAATCGGACCAACTGCCACCCATTCAGGCACGACAATTCTTTGTTCGTGCACAATGGGCAAATCGGCGGATATCAAACCGTGCGTCGAAAAGTTGAAGCTCTCATCCATGACGATCTTTACACAGAACGATTAGGCACGACTGATAGTGAAGCGCTGTTTCTGGGGCTGAAATCGCTTATGAAAGGTAGCCAACCGTTTTGCGAATCGACCCAAGAGCTCATCGATTTGGTTGTCAACATGATGCGCAGCCACAATATCACTGAGCCATTTCGCTATACGTCCGCCTATTCTGAAGGTGAAAAGATTTATGCGGTGCGCTATTCATCAGATAAGCTGTCACCGTCATTGTTCTATTCAAAAATAGAGGGTGGCTGGCTTTTGGTATCGGAACCGCTTGATAACCAACTTAACCATTGGCAGCTTGTTCCGGCAAACCATACGATCGAATTATGCCGACATTCGGCCGAACCGGTGATTAAAGCGCTGTAGTTGAAATAAGTGGCAGAGGCAGGTGCAAGCGTCTAATAAAAGTCATCAAAAAGCTCGGTCAAACCGATCAATACATGATCAAGTGACTCAGCTTTCTCAGGCGTCCAATCTCCTGTCTCTTGCCACAATATTTTGCCACTGCTTTCATACAGAACCAATTCCAACTTCTGCATTTTGTCATCGGCTTGTGCGATCGCATCCGCCACAAAGCGGTTTGATATGCGTACATAATCAAATGCAGGGTAAGATGCTTTTAGCCTTTCTAAAAATGGGATCCATGTAGCGACTTGGTCTGTATGCCAAATATCATCCCCCACAAAAATTAAGTTGTACCGCGTTCTGGGTCTATTTTGTTCCGCCATTTTTAGCTAACAAACTGTCGCAAAACGACGCTTTATAGCCAACTCCTTCCTGCAAATATTGCGCTGATTACACATGTAGTACGCAGGTAAGGTTTCTTTGTATCTGTCAAAAACAGATCTCGTATGTTCAAAAGAAATCAGAATTTTAGGCTGAATAATTTGAGGATGCTATACTGGCAAATTGGGCTATAATTGAACATACGTTCTATCGGCAAACAGGCCCTGACTTTGAATTTACGATTTCTTGCACGACACCAACATCGTAAATCCTAAAAACTATGACTCTTGATAAAATCATCGTGCGCGGCGCACGCGAACACAACCTAAAAAATATCGATGTGGAGATTCCACGAAACAAGCTGGTCGTTATTACCGGCCTGTCTGGCTCCGGCAAATCGTCTTTGGCGTTTGACACCATCTTTGCAGAAGGGCAAAGGCGATATGTTGAATCACTTTCAGCCTATGCACGTCAATTTTTGGGTCAAATGGAAAAGCCGGACGTTGACCAGATTGAAGGGTTAAGCCCGGCCGTTTCTATCGACCAAAAGGGGGTTAGCCACAATCCTCGTTCAACGGTCGGTACCGTAACGGAGGTCTATGACTATTTGCGCTTGCTGTATGCGCGAGTCGGAACCCCCCACTGCCCGAAATGCGGCCGGCCGGTTATGCCTCAATCGGCCGAGCAAATCGTTGACCAAGTTCTAAAAATGGAAGATGGCGCACGAATTCAAATTCTAGCCCCCCTTATTCGGGATAGAAAAGGGCAGCATCAAGGGATTTTTGAAGATGTGCGAAAAGCTGGGTTTGTGCGCGTGCGTGTTAACGGCGAAATTCATAATGTCGATGACAACATCGAGCTCGAACGATACAAAAACCACACCATCGAAGCGGTTGTGGATCGGGTGAAAGTCAAACACCATGCAGACCCATCTACTGAAGAAGCAGCGTCTGATCGAACCCGTTTTACCGATTCGATTGAAACAGCACTCGGTTTGGGGGAAGGGGTCGTCATTATCAATGATGTTAGTGATGCGGAAAATCCGGTTGACCATCTCTATTCCGAGCACTTGTACTGCGCCTATGATGGGACCAGTATTCCAAAAATTGAACCGCGTACGTTTTCATTTAACAGTCCGCATGGGGCATGTGGGGCGTGCCAAGGGTTAGGAATCAATAAGGTTATCGACCCTGCCCGGGTGGTGCCAGACGGCAACAAGACGCTAGCGGACGGCGCGATTGAAGGGTGGCCTACCGATGACAAGCAAGGGTATTACTGGCAACTGCTGAAAGCAACGTGTGACCACTTTAAAATCCCCACCAATAAACCATGGGACGAGCTGAATAGTGCGCAGCAGCATATTTTGCTCCGTGGCAGCGAAAATAGCGTTGCGATTGAATATAAAAATCGGGAAGGGGCTAAGCGGGTTTACGAGACTAAATTTGAAGGGATTATTCCAAATCTTGAACGACGTTTTAGAGAAACGACAAGCGATTATGTGCGCAACAAGCTGGAAGATTACATGAGCAATAGGCCGTGTGAAACTTGTTCAGGCAGTCGCTTGAGTGATGTGGCCCGCGCGGTCACCGTTGCTGAAAAGCCGATACACCATATCACCGCATTCTCGATTCAGGAAGGGTTAGATTGGGCTGAAATGTTAGCCGATGAAAAGCGAACCCCGTTTGGCAATCGGGAAAAAATGATCGGTCATATGGTTTTGAAAGAGATTATCGATCGCTTGGGGTTCATGGTGAATGTCGGGCTCGATTACCTCACGCTAAGCCGCACGGCCGGCACGTTATCTGGTGGCGAGGCGCAACGCATTCGACTAGCCACCCAGATCGGTAGCCAGCTGATGGGTGTTTTGTACGTACTTGATGAACCAAGTATCGGTCTGCACCAACGGGACAACGCTCGCCTAATTAAAACATTGCAGGGGATGCGTGACTTGGGCAATACCGTTTTAGTCGTAGAACATGATGAAGACACGATGTTGGCTTCGGATTGGATCTTAGACTTAGGTCCGGGAGCAGGGGTACACGGTGGCGAGGTGATCGCGGCCGGGACTCCGTCCAAAATCAAAAAGCATAAAAAGTCGCTTACAGGTGGCTATTTGTCCGGCCGTTTGCGCATCCCGCTGCCTGAAAAAAGGCGAGAAGGCACAGGGAAATTTTTAACCATTACCGGTGCGAACGAAAACAATCTGAAAAACATCGATGTCAAAATTCCGTTGGCGAAAATGGTTGTTGTGACCGGTGTGAGCGGGTCTGGTAAATCGACCTTTGTGATCGAGACGCTTAGCCGCAAGCTGTACCAAACGTTTTACGGCAGCCGAGACCTGCCTGGGGCGCATAAAAGCGTCGAAGGGTTGGAAGAGCTAGACAAGGTGATCCAAATCGACCAATCGGCGATCGGGCGAACCCCCCGTTCTAATCCGGCGACCTATACCGGCTTGTTTGGCCCGCTGCGCGACCTGTTCGCGGGGCTTAATGAAAGCAAGATACGTGGGTACAAGCCAGGTCGGTTCAGTTTTAACGTGAAGGGGGGCCGCTGTGAAGCATGTGAAGGGCAGGGGGTTAATCGCATTGAAATGCAGTTCCTGCCGGACATCTATGTCCCTTGTGAAATTTGCAACGGCAGTCGCTACAATCGTGAAACGTTGCAGGTAACATTTAAAGAGAAAAATATCGCGGACGTGTTGCAAATGACGATTGAAGAGGCGGTTGTCTTTTTTGAGGCCCACAATTCGATTCGGAGAAAGCTACAGACGATGCTAGATGTTGGATTGGGGTACATCAAGCTAGGCCAGCCGGCCACCACCCTTTCTGGCGGTGAGGCGCAACGGGTGAAGCTGAGTAAAGAGCTGAGTAAAATCGCTACCGGCCGGACCGTATACATCCTAGATGAACCTTCTGTCGGCTTACACTCCCATGATGTGGCCAAGCTGATCGAATCCCTTAACCGTTTGGCCGACCGTGGGAATACGGTTGTGATCATCGAACACAATCTGGATATTATCAAGGTCGCAGACCACATCATTGATTTGGGGCCAGAAGGTGGGGATAAAGGTGGACAGGTTGTGGCGGAAGGCACCCCGGAAGAGGTAGCAGAGGTGAAGGGCTCTTATACGGGCAAATTCTTAAAGGAATATTTGCAAGGATAAGCAGTAGGCGACAAGAAAGCATTTAAAAAGACCAGATCGGCTTTGAGCCGGTCTGGTCTTTTTTTATACACCTTTTTTTCTACCAACCGGGTGGCAAAACATGGTCTAGCATACGGCCGTCTTCTGTAAACCAGCCGCACGGGCAATTGGCGTTCGGATTATCTTCCTCGATAGCAAGCGGCCGAGTAACAAATGGAAGGTAGATAAAACTGTCCATTTGAACCGCATTAGGTGCGATCACCTCTTCGGTAACCACTGATTCAGCTTTAATATTTGCGGCTGGGGCGGTGTGGCTACACCCTTGATTAGCGTTTGATGTCGTCCACACCTGACCGACAGAACAAAGCGGAATCTGCGTCAACCCTGGAGCGATACGGTCAACCTTCAAATAGTAAACTTCCACATCCATACGGGTTTTTGAAACGGTTTCCAAGACACTGTCTGAACATGTTCCTTGGTGCATGCATTCCTGATACTGGTTATTAAGCGCCAAAACTTCAAATCCCATAAAGCTGTATTCGCCGTCTGAACTTGTAAAAAAATCTAAATAGGTTGCGCCTGAATCCAGATCGCTATCTTGTGTATGCAAGTTCATCGGGATACCCGCCATGGTGAACCAATCGACAGACAAGTTTCGGCTTGTTTGGTTATTCGCGGGGGCGCTGATCCGATAGGTACCGGTTCCCGGAAACGGCTTGATAGAACGTAAATCATCCAGAGACGCATACATGTCTAGCTGAGTCGGGGGAAATACCATCAAAGAATACTCAGCGTTGGCTGGGGGCACCTTTTTGACTAAGTCATGGCGAGAGAAGCCACCTTTATAGGCAGATATCTGCCGGTTTAATGCGCCAAGTTGCCCGAAGTTTTGGTTACCATTAAAGTAATAAGATTTAAACGTATTTTCAAAGCTATCCACAATGCTGACCGAAATATATTGGGGAACTGTATGCTCAAATTCGAGCTCGATGTTCCCACCATTGCCGGCCCCATTTTTAAAATAAATTTTACAGCCCATATTGGCTGGAATGATGATACGCCCCTGACTATCATAGTTTAAGTCGCTACCAAACGCTGTACTTTCTGGGTATCGTGCCGGGCCATCGGACGATCCACGATTTGGTTTTTCTTGCCCAGCCTCAAAATATTGGATCCAATCAATCTGGCTTGTGATATCGGTGCCGTTCGATGTGATACGCAAATGAGATTCTGGCACAACGATGGGCCATTGATCACGAATCCCATCTTGCCCCAAACAAAACGCGTTTGAAGTTTGTACCGGCAACATTTTGGCATTGACTATCACGGTGTTGCCAGATTTTGAGCCAGACGTGTACTGGAGCAACGCTTGCCCAGGCTGCCAAACCAAAGGGGAGCCTGCCATTAAGCTGGGGTCAATCCCGCCGCTAATCAAATCAACAACGCTGAGTGGACGCGGTTCGAGCCATGACGGGGCCAAGGCATCATCGGCCGCGGCATCCTCATCTGGGTTTGCACTTACAGATAAGACAAGTAAACAACCCATGAGGGCTAAAAGTGCTGTATATAAAAATCGATTGGTTTGTAATTTCAAGATCGCATTTCCTTCTTTCTATATTGTTCAAACATCGTTTCTCTTTCACGAATAAATTTATCGCAATTCGAAACGATCCTATTGTTTTATTTTTAATCCCGGCCGTCTGTAAATCCAGTTACCCTCCTCTAGATTTTCTCATTCAAAATTAGGATTAACAAGCTAATACAGGGCATTTGGGTAAAAAAAAGCCCCTCGAGGGTACTCGGGGGGCTAAAGAAATTGATTTTAGTTGAGTAGGCTGTCTAAAAATCGCTAGGGTTGAGTTTGAGCCTGAAGCTGCCATGCTTCCCTAAACGAAACAAGTTTGCGGCTGCCTTCATCCCATAACGAAAGAAACATCGTTTCAAAACTCGTGAAAATAGTCAGTTTGACGACCCGTTGGAAGATCTCGTTTTCTTGATGGCATGCCTGCAAATTGTAGTTTGGGATGCGTGGGCTCAAGTGGTGAATATGATGGAAACCGATATTTCCGGTGAACCATTGCATGATAATTGGCAGCTCGTAATATGAGCTACCATGCATTGCCGCCAAAGTGTAATCCCAGTCGGTGTTATGTTCCCAATAGGTATCTTCAAATTGATGTTGAACATAGAACAGCCATGTGCCAACCGATGCGGCGATCCACCACACAGGGAACCATAAAATAAATGTGTCCCACCATCCGATTAATAAAGCTGGAATGATCCAGAGAGCGGCCATGCCTAAATTGGTTGCCATAATCGAAATGAAGTTGTCTCGATTACGTTCGGCCGTCATTCCCCAAAACGTGCGTTGCAAAACTAAAAACTGAAGCGTCGGCGCGATACCAAATAAAAAGATCGGATTTCTAAAAATGCGGTAGCCAATTTTCATGTATAAAGGGGCGTTAACAAACTCTTCTACGGTTAGGGTCCAAATATCCCCAACACCACGATCATCAAGGTCTGCGTGGTTGGCATGATGGATGGCGTGCGAGCGGCGCCAAGGCTTGTAAGGTGTCATCGTAAAAATGCCACAGATCCCACCAATACGGTCGTTCGCTTTTTTCGATTTATAAAATGATGCGTGGCCACAATCATGCTGAATCACAAAAATACGCATGATAAACCCAGAAGTGGGAATCGCCATGATCAATGAAGCCCAGACACCGATATAGCGCAGCGCTAGATACATAACAATCCAAGAAACAAGCAACCCCCCAAAAGAGTTGATTACTTGCCATGTACCACGACGGGCATTAGGTTGGGTATATTTTTTAATCGCCTTTTGCCATCCAACAAACTCATCGGCCGGGGCATGTGTAAATTCTGACATCAATGTACTCCTTTATTGTATTTGGTACAGTTATTGAAAACCCTTTTGTTTTGCATAATCCTGAAGCACAAACTCCGAAACCGTTAGTGGTTTTATTGTACCCAAATGTCCGCTTGGCTGATATGGGAAAGGAAGGTCAGGACGGGGGGGATTGTAGCGGACTCAACCGGAATGGTCGGGCTTAACGTACATTTTATGGGACTTGATAAGGGGATGATTACATGGAGCTAAGCTCTGGCTCATATAAATAAAAAAGGCCACCTTTCGGTGACCTAATTTTATCTGCGGAGCGAACAGGATTCGAACCTGCGTGTCCGTGAGGACTCTCGCTTTCCAAGCGAGTGCAATAGACCAACTATGCGATCGCTCCAGAGCGGATGGTATTATAAAAGATTTTGTCGAAAATGGAAATCGGCTTACGGTACGGGCGATTACTCAGGAATTTCATCTTCATCGGCCTGCTCTGCAGCCAAAAATCGGCCGATAAGCTGGTTGACCTTTTCCGGTTCATCATGCTGCACCCAATGTGTCGATTCCTCTAGAAAATAGATATGTCCATCATCACAATAATCAAGACTTTGCACCATCGACTTTCTTGTAATCGCTACATCCTGTGCACCGAACACAATGAACATCGGTATCGACACGCGAGGGTTATCTAACTGCGGCCGCAACCGAACCAACGCCCGGTACCAATTAACCATCCCTCGTAGTGCGCCCGGTTGGTTCCATGCGGCTTGGTATTTTTGCAAATCATCGGCCGTAAAAGTATCCACATGGCTCGACCCTTCAAGCACCTTAACTCGCGGAATTAAAAATTCCGGCAGCCAAGGAAGCTGGAAAGCCAAAATGTACCAGCTCTTACGCATTTGCTCCAGATTTCGCCAAATGTTTTGGCGCACCGTTTCAATGTGTGGCACATTCAGCACCATTGCGCGGTAAAATTTTTCAGGATTACGAGCTGCCAGCCACCAAGTCACAATTGCTCCCCAGTCGTGACCAACCAGAAAAACTTTTTCACGGCCGAATCCGTCTATTAATCCCAGAATATCATCGGCCAATTGATCGAGATGATAATCACGCACCCGCTTCGGTTTATCAGATTTGTTGTACCCCCGTTGGTCTGGCACCACAACCCGATACCCTTGCCGCACCAAAAATGGGATTTGTTCTTTCCAGCCGTACCAAAATTCAGGGAAGCCGTGTAGCAAGATCACCATTTCACCCGATTTTGGCCCCGCTTCAACCGTATGTAGTTTGATGCCGTTAGTCTCGCGAAAATGATGTTCCAGAACAACCTGCTCCCCCTCTGCATCACTTAACATCATCCCATCATCAAGTTCAGGAACCCCTTTTTCTCGGAACAGCCTAATGGTGTGCGTCTCGGTTTCAAACGCATGAAACCAGCGCAGTAGCTGATTCTCTTGATCATATTCAACCTCACCATCGGAGACCTCTACCCCCAAACCGACCCCGTAGTGATAGTCGGGGACAAAAATTTCCGTGGGCTGATTCACCCCGGCCGTATGTTTAAAGCGGAACAAGAATTCGCGCGAATCGATATCAAATGACAAATGGGTCGGGGTTCCGGCGATCGCTCTGGGATACGGCCGACAGAAAGCGCCAACCGCCCGGCCGCCCGCATCTAAATCATGCGGATCATCAAATGGGTGGATCTGATCTTCACTAAAAATCGATAGGTCTTCCCCATTCCATTGATCACCATGGGCATTGTCATTATCGGCCGTGTAGTTCCACACCGTTCCCGACATCAAATTAGCTTCTAGCGCCTTAAACGTCCGGTCCATCGCCGCCCGATGTGGGGCGAAATCTCCTTCGGTGTAGCCGATTTTATCGTTTAGATCATAGGCGATGCCAAACTCACCCAGAAGGGTTGGCCCACCATACGCTGCAGCCCCTTCATTGGCGATATGGGCCAGCTGTTCACGGAAAGAGCGTTCGATATTTTTCGCGCGGAAGACCGGCTTCCCATTATGAATGTCGATCCCTAGCATGGGTGAGAAGCTTTTGGTTAGTAAAACCGCCCCATCGTACCAATGGGCCGCGTTTACCACCCCGTCCAAATGTAATTTAGGCATCGGCTGGCTTAATGCGGTTTCCGCAAAAATCAATGCATCGGGGTCGATTGATCGGATCTCGGCGGTAAAGCGTTGGATGAAAGGGCCCATATGCTCGTTCGCAAAGTCTGCGTTCGCAAAATAGTCCGGCCGTTTTAGCCGTGGTTTGCCATCTTTAAACGCCCAAACCCCATGAGACCGCCAAACAGGTTCTGCCCCATCTAACCATACGCTCGCACCTTGCGCATTAAGCGTCACAGTGCCGGTCTTTTTCATTCCGGTCCGGCCGACCTCAAACTCAGGAACATCGACCGGCTGGCCTGCGGCCGCAACCATCCCGTCCAATGCAGACGGAGACGGCCCATTTTGAAACAACCCCCATTTCGAATCGGTTAAATCTTGAACACCGATGTAACCATGGGACGGCTCATTAAGGGTGTCATACCCGATGACATGGGGCATGTGGGCCACACGTTCCGCCACCTGCTTGACCGCATCGATATAGTGGCTTTGCAAATAATCCTGCACCGGCACATCATCGATTTTGAGGTTGGGGGCGAAGCGGTTGCCACCAAAAAAGAGGGTCCACATGGTGGCGCAAGCCATCTTGCTGTAATTGGTGGGCCAAATCATACGAGGGCAGGGGGCATCTGGGCCGTTTTCACGGGAAAATTCTTGGTGTGAAAAAGCGGCCCCAGTTGGGTGCAAATTTTCGAGATTAAACCCTACTTTTTCAAGCGTCCAACCTGGAGCGCCATCCCCGCCTGTCCAACGACTCCACACATCTTGATGGGGGTCGATAAAAACAAAAAACCCGTATTCGCCCGCTTTTTCTACGATTTTTTTGACGTAATCAAGATAGATCAGATCATAAAGTCCGGGTCCCGCATGTTCAATCGCTTCCCATGTAATCAAAAAGCGCAAAACATTAAATCCCCAATGGCGCAGCCGTTCAAAATGTTCATCCGCTTCGGCCGGGGGAAATGGGCGGCCGACAAATGACACCGCTTTATGCTCGTAAAAATTATGGGTCAGATGGGTGGCTCCGTTGGGGTGCACGGGCATCTTGGTGGATCCACCAAGATTGACGCCGCGCAGCATCACCGTCCGGCCGTGTTTGTCTTTGAAAAATAGTCCGTCTGTTTTGAGCATATTGGGATTTCCCCTTTGTATGGGGTACTACGTCTACTGACTAGGCCTGTACTTGCGCCGTGCAGGACCAGCTGATTTTAGTCGATCCAGACTCAATTTAAAACCTTTGTAATTGTTACGCGAGAGGCTCCCCCTCGTTTAGAAATTCGAATTTTACTGAACAGTTGCGCAATTTTGTGCAAGACGGCCCAAAAAATACATGCTAAAGTACGGTCAGATGTTAGCAAAAGACCAACAACAATTTTGGCGAAACGATCTTCTAGAATTAAATTTTCTTGAAGCCTTTCACTTCGATTATGCTTATCCTCGACACAGCCACGATCACTATGTGATTAGTCTGATTCAGGATGGTGCGCAATCCTTTTTTCATAAAGGAACCCGCTATACGACCCCGCCAAATGGGTTGATATTTATTAATCCGGGGATTGTGCACACCGGTGAGCCTGCCACAGAAAAAGGGTTCAAGCTCCGTTCGATTTACCCGACATTAGCCAATATGGAATCGATCGCTTACGAGCTTACCGGCCGCCACCACACCATCCCCTATTTTCGAGAAGTGCGCGTTGATGATGCCAAAGCGACCCAAATGGTGGCCCGGTTGCACGAAACGCTAAAAATAGAACCGGACCCACTTATTTTTGAATCCCACTTCTTAGCCACCATGTCCTACCTTGTCAGCCGTTTTGCAGATATCCGGCTATCAAATGATCGGCTCAAACAAGAACGTGAGTCTGTCAGAAAAGCCCGTATCTTTTTAGAAGAGAACTATGCCCGGTCGATTCATTTAGCGGATATCGCCCAACATGTTTCGCTCAGCCCATACCATCTGCTAAGGGTGTTTCATGCGGAGGTTGGGATTCCACCGCACGCCTATTTACAAGATTTTCGGATTCGAAAAGCCCAATCCTTATTAGAAGATGGCGTTCCCCCGGCCGAAGTCGCCTTAGACGTTGGCTTTTACAGTCAAAGTCATCTAAATCGCCATTTCAAAAAAATCGTCGGGATAACGCCCAAACAATACGCCACCCAGTTACGCACAGCTTAAGCCACTCAAAAAAACACCTATTCATCCCAATTGGGGGCAGTTTTTAGTAAAAGTTGCCGTTCAACGCATCTGCTTGTTTCATGCTGCACCAATCTGCTAAAAGGTGATGGTGTTGTAGAAAATTTTCAAAAATATTATGACTTATCAATTAGCCATCGCTTGGTTTCTGACGTTTTTTCCAATCACCATTAGCCCCGGTCCGGCAAACATTCTACTCTCATCAACGTCTGCGCAGTTTGGGATTCGACGCACGTTGCCCCTCATGTGGGGAATCATCATTGTCTTTATGATCCAGATTGTGGTTATCGCAGTCGGCATCGGTGAGATTGTGTTTGACTATCCAACACTGTTTGTTATTTTCAAGTATATCGGCGCAACATACCTTTTCTATCTCGCCTATCTGTTTTTTCGGTCGACCGGCATACAATCATCGGCCGAAACCAAGCTCGGCTTCCGGGAAGGTGCGACGCTACAATTTTTCAACTTTAAAGCGATGACCGTCCCGTTAATCATGTACACGCAGTTTCTGACACCAGAAACATCTAGTCGGTCACAATTCATTGTATTAACGGCCGCATTGGTCTTATTAATTATTAGCAGCTTGTTGGCTTGGGTTGTTGGAGGCAGTTTTTTACAACGGATATTTCAAACCGCTTTTGCACAAAAATGGCAAGGCAAAATATTTGGGGTCACGTTGGCATTGGTTGCTGTATGGATTATTTTTAG
>JAHDEB010000087.1:0-1516 GCA_020629055.1 Chloroflexota bacterium | reverse complement strand
AAGGCAAAATATTTGGGGTCACGTTGGCATTGGTTGCTGTATGGATTATTTTTAGATAGTTAAAGTTCTCTCGCTCAAACCCTCCCCTAACCCCTCCCAGCGGGAGGGGAATGTTGCTCATCCCCGTCGGGGTAGGCGGGGAAGGGATTGTCTGCAACCAAGCGAAAGTCTAAATTAGCAAGTTCGGTAAGTAGTTCGAAGGAAGAAAAATGGAATTTACGACAAAAATAGCGATTGTAGTCGCAGATGATTTACTGAGTTGGCAAAAGTTAAACGTGGTCGCGTTTCTAACTTCCGGTGTCATCGGGCAAACCGATGGCATCATGGGCGACCCTTATGTAGATGGGTCAGGAGAAATCTACAACCCTTTGTGTATTCAACCGATTGTCATCCTGACCGCAAAACGAGAAAAACTAAACACCTTCTTGGCCCGAGCTGGGCGACGTGGCGTCAAACCGGCCGTTTATATCGAAGATATGTTTAGCACCGGCCATGATGCGGCCAATCGTGAAACGGTGGCCCGATATCAATCGGCCGATTTGCCATTGGTTGGGCTGGCGCTTAGGGCGGATCGCAAAGAGGTAGACAAAATCTTCAAAGGGGCGAAGCTGCATTCATAACTCCCAAAAACGATGCCCCATTTGCTTGCACAGCTGTGATTCTGCTTTTTAAGTGGCCGGGGATGCTTGTTTAGATCGACTGCGAAGCAGGGTGTAAACGCCCCCGGCAACAATAATCGCGCTACCGATCAAGGTAAGCGTGTCCGGCCGTTCCGCAAATACGATGACACCCACCACTAGCGCAAAAAGCAGACGCGTATACCGAAACGGGGTAACAACTGAAACCTCTCCCGTACGCATCGCAACAGTTAACGCATAATAAGCGCCGACGCCGATCACAGTTGCCGCCAAAATCTGCAAGGCCGAAGTCAGGTCGATCCAAACCGCCCCGCCACTTTGCAGCAGCATCGCCATACCGGTAGGGATCAGAATAAAGAAGCCATAGACGCCCAATTGCATATTGGATAAGACGGGGGGCGCTGCACGGGTTGCTAGATCTCGTCCGGCAAAACCCAACGTACCCAGTACGGCGAACAGGGAAGCCGGTTCAAACCCATCTAAGCCAGGGCGAATAATCAGCAAAACGCCAACAAGGCCGATAAAAATAGCGGTCCAACGGCGCCAACCGACTTTTTCCCCAAAAATAATGGCGGCCCCCATGACCACAACCAACGGAGTCGCTTGTAAAATCGCCGAGGCGCTCGAAATCGGGGTTAAGATGATCGCAAGGGCAAAACACAGACGGCCGGTCACTTCACAAATCGCTCGAATTAAAATCGGCCGGGTTAATATCGCCGGATGCAGGATCACTTCACCCCGTTGCCGGGTCAAAAGCATAAACGCCAGTGTCCCTCCCAATCCAAACAGAATCAAAATCTCACCAACCGGCACGCTGTTAGCCGCCGCTTTGATGAACATATCTTCAAGCGAAAAAGCACCCATCGCCAAGACCATAA
>JAHDEB010000346.1 GCA_020629055.1 Chloroflexota bacterium | reverse complement strand
AGCACCGCATCTTGACGCAAGAGACGCTATATCGGTTGAAAAAGCTGGAGTTGGAAAAGCACAAAAGCAAGATTTAACTTCATCATCTTATTCAGGTTGCAACTCAATATCGAAGAGGTATAGATTTCCAACAATATCACTCACGAGAAGTTGAGATCGATCAGGATTACCTTTTAACCAAATCAAATCGGTGTCTGCTTGAAACGGGGTCGCATACAACTCAGCCGTGTCGATGTTCCATAGATTTACAACTCCCTGTCGGCCGACGGTGCCAATAATTTCGCTATTCGGTATCCAAGCCGCATCTCCGCCAAAATCACCCCGCTCTTCAAAAGTCTCAAATAACAGCACACCTGTGGCGATATCCCAAACCTTGATTGAGCCATCACGGCCGTAGGTCAACAAACGAGTTTCGGCCGTGTTTAGCTGTCCTTTGCCAACCAGATTGTCATGCTCAACTGAGTGGATTAAGGTGCCATCGGCCGCATTCCAAATTTTAACCAGCCCATTCTTGCCCGTTGTCACGATTCGGTCCTCAGCCTTATTCCAAATGGCGCTGTATACGGTGCTATCTGGCAGCTGCGCATGGATCAATTTAAAGACGAGGTCGCCACTCAGCGGGTCCCAAACTTTCGCAGAGCCATCGCCGCTACGAGTCAAAACAGCTGTTTGCTCCTGATTCCAGCTTGCTTCCCAAACCGGACCGTCATGCTCTAATCGTGACAGTAGTGAACCCGTTTCAGAGTCCCATACCTTGGCTGAAAAATCACGGCTGCTGGTGAGAATAAAACGGCCGTCTGGGCTCCATTTCACACCAGAAACAACATCGTCGTGGGGCAGCTTAAAGCGCTGGTTCCCGCTAAACACGTCCCATACAATAATCGATTCGCCGTCTCCTACTGCAATAGCATCTCCTCTTGGATTCCAAACTGCATCGACCGTGTATCCCTCTTCAGTCGGAAAAGAATGAATCACTTCACCCGTTGCCGCTGCTTACACAACAACCAAACCATCAAAGCCGGTTGAAAGAAGTAAAGTTTCATCTGGGCTCCATTTTGCATCAACAAGGCTGCCGTTATGGGCGGATCCATGACTATGAACTTCGAATCGTAGCTGCTCAGCGACTGTGTCCCACACACGGGGGCCAGGAAGCCCACCATGGGTCAAAATCAGATTATTATTTAGCCGACTCCAATCGGCCCCGTTCATTGCGTCGTCATCAAAAAAGGCGCGTAAGGTTAAAATCTCTTCTTTCTTGTCGACGAGGGTTGGAAAGGGGGTTGGTTGATTACTTTCTTCAACTAGGCTAGGTAGAGGCGTTGGAGTTAGAGCCGCTTCACTCACGGCAGTCTTTGCAGGTGTCACAGATGGCTCTGGGGTTAGCGGCTTAATGATAGTAGGTGTGGGAATGCTAACCGGCGTTGCAGGTTCATCCGTCACATCATTTTGTGCTACGGGAAGGCTAGTTGCGTCTTGGTAGGGCTCAATCGCCAGTTGACAAGCAGAGACACAAATTAAAAACAACGAACAGATAGAAATAGAGTTAGTTTTCACTATCAGTTTTTAATCCTTTTGATACGACAGATATTATAAAGGAAATTTTTTACCGATAAAAAAGAAACCTTGTTTTTATAAATCATCGTTTAAGATTGGTTGGCTATCGTTACGCTAGTACAGCTTTTACCTCGTTTTTCAGCTTCCACCCCCTCATCAGAATTCTAAGTAATTTATCAAAACACGAAATTTTATTTGCACGACGTGAATTTGGCGTTAACATAGCGTTGTAACCCTGCATCTACATAGCAGACCCTGCCAACGGGAAAAACAGGAATCTGCGAACTACAAGACAAGCCTGCAGGGCATTTTGGGAAACTGTTAAGGGATCAATTTAGAAAAAACTCTCGATCCAAAGAAATAAAATAGATATGTCTAGAATCCAACTCGACTTGGTCTAATTGGCAAACCTACTGCTCTATGACTTTAACTATTTCACATGCTGTACGAGTTCCTATTTTCTTGATTCTTGTGCTTACTGCTAGCGCTTGGTTCATTGGTAAAAAAGGTCTCAATGAAACAATAGATCTTGCTCAAGAAATTTTGGCGAAGATTGGAGACGACAAACAGAACTCATCTGCTGATACAAATACTGAAACTCAAACAAGTGAAGAACCTGAGCCACTAGATCCATCAAAAAATAGAAGCACCAAAATACCAGCAAATGCAAAAATGCTAGAAGTTGAAGTATGGGACGGCAATGAATTTTCAGTTAGCCAAGTATGCGTAGTGCTAAGAGATAAGCAATTGGTCATTGATCAAGTTAACACAGGAACGGATGGCTCTGCGATCTTGAATTTTGATTCAGTTAAGGACAACACTGTCGTCCAGCTTGTACTTGATCCCTATATCCATGGTAGCCCAACTTTTAGCGAGCGAAATATGTTCAGTATTGTCATCCACTCTGAAATTTACGCTTCCAAATATTGCTTCCGCAAATTACCCCCAGCGGAAAGCGCCGAGCAAGGCAAAGATTATGAATTTATGCCGGATTGCCTCAAGCCAAGCCAACGAGAACCGACAGCCACGCCAACACCAACCGTTACCCCCACACCAGATCCATATCCGGCCCCAGATGAACCACAGCCGATGCCGGAAGACAACGGCACAGCGATTAACACCTTGGTACAAAATCCGATCAATGTGGTTCAAGGCAAAGTCCCTACGCCAGTTACCGTGGAGCCACAGACATTCAGCGATGGATTCGACGACAACACGGCCGGATGGCAAACCGGCCGCAGCAATACTGAAACCGCTTCAGTTGAAGGACATGTCTTTATGCGTGCCAGCGCATTGGTATTCCAGCAGATCTTTTCAGATGATTTTAGAATGTACCGCACCCCGATTCCGTTGGAACGGCCGATTCAGGATTTTACGCTGACCACCCAACTAGCGGCCGTGGTACACCCGCAAACCGAAAATGGGCTCGGCCGGTTTAACCTGCAAATGCGCGCCCAGCCCAATAAAAGCTACTACAATTTATCGATCGATCATGCAGGGGTCACCACGTTGATCTATACCTACCTTGGCCCAAACGGTCAGCGAGAATGGGAGTATATCGATGAGTTTCATTTGGATGGGTATTTAACGGCCGAAGGGGCGCTGAATGAGATAATGGTCACGGCCCAGGGGAATGTCTTTATGGTGCAGGCGAACGCTGGTCAAAAAAGGGTGATGGTTGATCGAAATAACTCGCTAAACGAGGCCGGAGAAATGAGCATCGGGATTGACGGATCGGCCGATAATATGATCGGCTACCGGATGGATCGGTTGTTGATTGAAGAGCGTTAGCTCAACTATACGATTACGATCTTAAAATTTAGCAGGCGGGGAAACCTTTTGTGGTATACTTTCCTTCATGCGGGGAAGTACAACAAAACCGCATAAACCCTTTCTGAAAACAATCTACCATCGGCCGTTGTGTATCATCTCTTCTGAGCCATTTTCACCCACCCAACCGCCGGTTTCATTGACATAATGTGTAACAATCACGACGACGACTTTGTCCACCTCCACTGCCATAGCGAATACTCCCTGCTAGACGGCCTGAGTCGTGTTGATGATCTGGTCAATCGTGCGGCCGAGCTTGGGCAAAAGGCTGTGGCGCTCACCGACCATGGGGTCATGTACGGCAGCATGCCGTTCTACCAGGCGGCGAAAAAAGCGGGCATCAAGCCGATTATCGGGGTTGAAACCTACATGGCGGCCCGGGGGATGACCGACCGGGATTCAAAAT
>JAHDEB010000345.1 GCA_020629055.1 Chloroflexota bacterium | reverse complement strand
TCCGCATCGCCGACCATGCCAACCAGAAATGGGGCTGCTTTTTGCGTGACAGCGTCGTCTAAAATCGTTTGAAGTTTTTGCATTTTTTATTGTTGTTTTTGGTTGTTTTTGATGGTAGAAGCGGCTTGAAAATTACCGATTTAAAATAAACTCTGCGCATCGCATCCCGATCATCATGATTGTGATGTTAGGGTTCACCCCAATCATCGATGGAAAGATGGAAGCATCAGCCACGCGCAGATTATCGATACCTTGTACACATAGTTGTGGGTCAACGACGGCTGACCCGTTATCGGCCGCCCCCATCTTGCACGTACCGGCCGGGTGATAAACGGTGCCAGCGACTTGGCGAGCAAAGGCTGAGATTTCCGCATCAGATTGGACCTCTTTCCCTGGGAAGAGCTCCCGTTTTATCCAATCTTTTAAAGGGGATTCGGCCGCAATTCTGCGGGATAGCTTAATCCCTTCGACGATGATTTTCTCGTCATAAGGGTCTGTGAAATAGCGAAAATCGATCAACGGCCGGGCATCGGGGTCGGCTGAACGGAGCCGTACCGTGCCGGTGCTGCGTGCGCGGGCCACATTGGGGGCGAGTGAAAAACCATGATCGGCCGTCGGGTACCCATGAGGCCGTGTGTAGGTGTCAAACACAGCGGTCCCGACATGGCACATGATGTCGGGGACCGGCAAATTAGGATCGGTTTTGCCGAAAACGGCCATCCCCATGCCATTGAGATCTAGCTGTGGAATCGGCCGCACAGTTTCCCAAGCGATCATCGAATCGGGATGGTCAAGAAGATTTTCACCGACACCGGGCAGATCTTGTTTAACAGAGATGCCATGTTCACAGAGGTGTTCGGCCGGGCCAATGCCGGATCGCATCAATAAAGCTGGGGACAGAAATGCGCCACAAGAGACGATCAGATCAGCGTCACAGAAAAAGTTTCCTTTGTCTGTTTCAACCCCGACCGCTCGGTTGTTGTCATCGAGCAGAATTTTGAGCGCCCGTGTATCGGTATAGACGGATAGCCTGTCTCCCCATTGATGAAGCGGATGCAAGAACGCAACGGAGGCGGATTGGCGTAGGTCCCCTTTTTTATTGAAATAGAGATAGCCGACCCCGCTTTGAACAGTGGATTTTGGGGAAAAGTCGATTAAGCCGAGCCCTGCCTGTTCGGCCGCTTTAATTAGATCATGATGAAACCGATTTTGGAGTGAGGCATGTTCGATATGCACTTGCTTAAACAGACGCTCAAACACGGGGGCAACGGTTGTTGGCTCCCATCCGTCCGCCCCCAATTCAACCCATCTTTCCAAATCATAGTCTGGCGTTCGCCATGCGATGATGGTGTTGATCGAGCTGGTGCCACCCAAAATGCGGCCACGCGTATGGCGAATAGAACTATTGCCGTGCGGTTGTGGTTCTATCTTAAAGTCATAGTCATGTTGGGTGCCGACAAGGTTTTTCCAACGCCCTGCGTCAAGGGCGTCGAGGAAACCTTCGTCGCTACCGCCCGCTTCAATCAGGGCGACCCGTCGGCCAGCTTTTGCTAGGGTTGCAGCAGCGACACAGCCCGCACTACCGGCACCAATGACGATATGATCAAATGTATTCATGATTGATCAATTCTTTTTCTGCTTTTCAAGCCTTTCAAATAGATCGACCCCAAATTGCCTGAACAGATGAATCATATCGACAAAGACCCAATTCTCAATGTATTGCTCTCCCTCTCGCTTCCACCAGTCCAGCCCGTTAAAGCCGATCTTATTCCCGGTGGCAGGTGCATCTAAATACGGTCCGGTGTGTGTGGCCAGTACGCCGGGGAAACCGGGGGCGGCCGTGTATGCCCCCTCGGCAAACAGCGCGTCTAAATCCTGTACCTGCCGGTCTGGATAGGCTACCAACCAAGGAGCCTGATGCAAGTCTTCAAATTCTTTGAAGCTCAAACAGCCGCCAATACCACCCGGCCCATACCACTTTACATCGGGATGAAAATAGTCGGCCATCCCCATACTTTCTAGCTCATCTTGATCAAACGCATTTAAGCCATCAAAAATAAAGGCGCGAATGTGATCTAAGCTGTAGCGGGTGGTGTTCACATCTTGTACGTCGTGCAAAAGTCCGTCATTGGCGGCCGGGGCTGGGTAGATGTGGTCCTTTCCTTTGGCCGGAGGCAACACATTAAAACCGGCTTGCTGCATCAGGTCGATGAGATCCAGCAGAAAGTAAACCCTTTTGATTTTTCCACCTTCCATCTCACAAAACTCACCCCAGCGAATGCGAACCTGTTTGCCAGTTGCGGGGATCGTTTCATAATCGGCCGCAAACGTTCCGTTCAGATAGCCGGTCCCGCTGACCCACATCCGGCCGTCTTTAGAGATATCCCCATCGACCCGGCCGTTCGACTGCCCACCCATAAAAATATGGGTTTCACGGGTTAAGTCAGGGAACGACGCCATGAGCGGCTGCCAAAACCCATCAACAAAGCCGTTGGGAGACGATAAATCACCGACAGGTGCGTGACCGTGCCAAGTGACATCGGCCGACATAAACCGTTCTGCCACGGCCGCAAATTGATCTGGACCGGCCGCTTCTAACGATTCCCAGAACGCCCACACATGTTTTTTGTTATCTTGATTTAACAACATCAACTTCTCCTCAAAAACAGTATGAAGTATCAAGTCGTAAGCCCAATACCTAACGCGAACCGAACCGCTTCATACTTAACACTTCTTACTGTTCACTGGCGATAGGTCACTCGTCGCTGTTCAAAATCTTCGCCGTCCGGTCTAACACATCTAGCCCTTGCTGTTTTAGCCAGTATGGAATATCGATCAGCACCCAGTTTTCCATCAGCTTGTCCCCTTCTCGGCGATAGACATCAACCACCTGCATGTCGGCCCCACCAGCCCCGGCCGGTAAGCCCAAAAAGCCGCCAATGGCTCGGTTGCTAAGATTGGGCCAGCCAAAGAAGCAGGCGAAGTTCCCCTCGGCAAAACGGCATACATGGCCGTTAAAAACCTTGTCGTCTAGATTGTTTCGGAACGGCAGCTGATGTTGCTCCTGATATCGTGGAATCGTATAGCTGGCCCCAATCCCGGCCGGGCCGTACCAAATCATCCGATCAGACCAGGTCCGCTCAAGAACTTCTGGCGGGCATCCCATCGCCCCACTTACGTTTAGGGCGGTCAGGTCATCGATCATTTCATTGAGCAGTTTTAGGGTTTTGACCCCCTCTTCTTCCGGTTGATCTTCGTAAACGAGCCCATCGTGCGTACGTGGCCCTGGATAGTTAAAGTAAACGCCGGTAGACGGTGGCAGTGGATACGTGCCAGCCTGCACCATCATTCCGATTACATCGACGAAAATGCCGGTTTTGGTGATCTTCCCGTCTTCCACACAGCTAAATTCTGCGTAGCGTAAGTTGGCCATCTTGCGCGTCCGTGGAATCCCGAGCCAATCTTCGTCGAACAATCCCATCAGATTGCCCATGCTCATGACCCAAATCTCGCCGCTAATCTCATTGGTGCCACCGATAAAGATATCCATGCGCCGTTGATAGTGGCGCAATGAACGCATGAGGGGGGACCAGAATTTTTCAGCGACGGTGTCGGCCCCAAATTGCTCTCTAAACGGATAAACTCCGCGCCAATGATAATCGTCACCATTGGTGTATTGTTTCAGGACATCGGCCACACTGTCGGCCGTGGCATTTTCCATCGCGTCATAATATTCGCGGACCAGTTTTTTTGCGTTTTGGTATTTCATGATTAGCTATTAGCCAATGGCTAGTCAAAAAATTCCGGTGGCTTTGAGCCGATAAACTTGAGTAC
>JAHDEB010000344.1:2357-3880 GCA_020629055.1 Chloroflexota bacterium | reverse complement strand
TTACTGAATTGGCATCCTCAGATAGCTCGTAAGTTACTATTTTGGTGAGGGTCCAAGTGGTTCCAACTAGCCGGTCTTCCGTGAGCGGGCCGGTCGTTGCATCTTCTGGATTGGTCTGACATCCAGCCGTGATCCAAACAAAAACAATAAAGATAGTCAGTTTTTGAAAGCTTCTCATTTTCCCTCCTGTTCATGATATTTATTTATTATCGGCAAAAACTAGCTCGCCAGCATGAGAGCTAATCACCAAAATTCCATCACTCATGACAATGGTGTGTCCTTCTCTTAGGACATTGATAAATCGGTTTTCAAACTTCATAACCGATTCTAGACACCCTTTGCGTGTTTGAGAGATAGGGCCGCTTAAGCTAAAAGCGCCGTCTCTGTTTAAAATCCATCCTGCCCGATACGTGTTGCAACCGGATGAACCACCGATTAAATCGTCGCGGAACTCTAACCTGGCGGCGATGTCATCGTTGAAAGGTATCACAGTTGAGTCATGGGTCAGTTTTGTTAGTTTCCACTTTGTGCCAACCAAATCTGATTTACGAAGTGAATCGCGGGAACTACTAGGTTCGCACGCTGACAGAAGGGCGGTGGCTAGAATGAAGATGGGCATTAAAAAAGATTTAGAAATCGACATCGTTGGTACAGTTGGGTCTAGAATTTCTTTTATTTTACAGTACATTCACGATATAGATGGGGCTCTCACAACAATCATCGATAAAATTAAGCTAAATGTCATCTTTACCGCAAAAATTTTTCAAGCAGCTATTTATATTGTTCATCGTTCTTAGCCCCTTTGCGTTTGTGCTTACCCCTGCACAATCACAATCGATCACCCAAGAAGAGCGAGAGTTTAAACGAATCGGGAACAAGGTTGCTGCCTCGATTAGTGATGGTTTATCTCCTGTGCAGGAATACCATGTACAAAGAGGCGAGACGCTGTGGGATGTGGCTGAAAAACTAGGTGTGACCGTACGTGAGCTAATCGCGGCAAATCTGGTGCGTGTGCCAAATGGAATTTCGGAAGGGATGAAGTTGCGGGTTCCGGCCGACGGTGACTTCCTCAATCTAGATCTGCCTGGTTTGTCTGAAAGTTCAGTGATTGAAGGGGGACAATACATGGTGCAGCCGGGGGACAACGTCCCAACAATCGCTTCCCGTTACGGCATTAATGCAGACCAGTTACGCTTGGCCAACGGTATTCGTAATGACATCATTTATGTGGGGCAAATCTTGATTTTGCCAGATAAAGAAGAGTTTATTTTGCCCGCCGTGGGTGAAATGCGCTGGCCGTTTTATCGCCGCAATTGGTCTTTTACGATTAGCCAAGGGTACAAGCCTGACCATGCAGGGGTAGACTTCGTTTTACCTGAAGGGGTGCCCATTCGGGCGATTGCAGACGGTTATGTGACCTATGCCGGTTGGGACAACATCGGTTATGGCAATATGGTGATGGTTTTCCACGGTAAAAACTTTTACACGCTGTATGCACATTTAGACGTGATCGAAGTCAAGAA
>JAHDEB010000344.1:0-2257 GCA_020629055.1 Chloroflexota bacterium | reverse complement strand
GCTTTTTGTTTTTATGGGTTAGATTTTTCTGCTAACAACCAACGCATTACCGTCAGCAGTTAACGGGTTAGCTTATAACCTTAATAAATCTCAACCGGATCTTTGATCGCACCACGCTCAGACAATGGTTTTTCATATCCATCATCCCAACCTTCTGGTGGGGTGGTTTTTGTGATTTTGATCGCTGTGTTTTTGTAATCAGGGATTTTTGCCCGATTGTCGACTTTGTCGAGCGTTAGCTGATTGGCAGATGCTTCTGCAAAGTGGAACGGGAGGAACACCGTGTTGACGGGTGAACGGCCGGTAACCATCACACGTACTTTAACCGCGCCACGTCGTGAGCGTAATTCAACCCAATCATTGGTTGAAATTCCTAGGCGCTCGGCATCTTCAGGGTGCATTTCACAAACCGCTTCTGGGTAAACGTCTTCGAGCCGCGATCGGCCGGTCATGGTTGAGCCTGACCAGTGGTACAGGACACGGCCGGTGCTGAGGTTGAACGGATACTCGGGATCAGGTTGTTCTGATTCGGTTCCATATTCAACTTCCCAGAATTTACCTTTGCCACGTGGGAACTCGTTTGCAAACAAGAACGGGGTGCCCGGGTGGTCAAAGTCTGGGCAGGGCCAGTGCACGCCACCTTCGCGTTCTAGGCGGGCATAATCGATGCCCCAGAAGTCTGGGGTAACAGCCCGCATTTCTTCCCAAATTTGCTCTGGTGATTCGAAATCAAAGCCGTTTTCCAGCTCAAGCCCAAGCCGTTGCTCAATGCGTCGGCCGAGGTCGCTAAGAATGTCCCAGTCAGCACGAGAATTGCCAACCGGTGGCACAGCCGCGCGACAGCGCTGAACGCGACGGTCGGTATTGGTAAATGTTCCATCTTTTTCAGCAAAGCTGGTGGCTGGCAAAATCACATCTGCCATTTCACCTGTTTCATTGATAAAGATGTCTTGGCAAACTAAGAATTCAAGTTTTTCGAGGGCGGCCCGTGCATGGTTTTGATTCGGCTCGCTCATCATCGGATTTTCGCCTAAAACGAACATTCCTTTTACGCGGCCGTCGTATGAGTGATCAACCATTTCGGTCGCGGTTAATCCGGCCACCGGATTCAGATCAGTTCCCCAATACTTTTCAAATTTCGCTTGGGATGCCTCATCAGCGACACCTTGGTAGGCCGTATACACGTTCGGCAATCCACCAGAGTCTGAACACCCTTGAACGTTGTTTTGCCCGCGCAAAGGATTGACACCGGTCCCAGATTTACCCATATGACCGCACATCATCGCTAAATTGACGAGGGATAGAGTATTGTCGGTACCATGGGTCGATTGGCTGATCCCCATGCCCCAATAGATGGAAGCTTTTTTAGCGTTGGCATACATACGCGCCGCATCTACGATTGATTGGGCCGGTACGCCACTGACTGTTTCTGCCCATTCAGGGGTATATTTTTCAAGAGACTCAATGTATTCACTAAATCCTTCAGTTCGATCTTTAATAAAATCTGGATCGTACAGCTTTTCTTTGACGATCACGTGTGCCATCGCTTGGAAAACGGCGACGTCAGTGCCAGGATTTTGTTGTAGGTAGTGGGTTGCAAAGTTGGTCATACCGATGCGTCGTGGGTCAACGACAATCAGTTTGGCTCCGTTTTTGCGAACGGCCCGTTTCAAAAAGTTAGCGATTACCGGATGGGTTTCTGTTGTGTTTGAACCGGTCACCATGAATACTTCCAAATCTTCCATTTCTGCGATGGAGTTTGACATGGCGGCCGACCCGATTGAAAGCTGAAGGCCCGCAACTGATCCAGCATGGCACAAACGGGCACAGTGGTCTACGTTATTGGTTTTGATGAGTGCGCGCACCATCTTTTGGAAGACATAGTTGTCTTCGTTGGTTGCTTTTGCGCTGGCATAGGTTGCAATCGCATCGCCACCGTTGGCTTTGGTGATGCGGCTCAACTCGTCTGCAACGTAATCTAACGCCTCATCCCAGCTGGCTTCACGCCAGACCGGTTTGGCCGATCGCCCTTCTTCACGATTGACACGAATGAGAGGGTTTTTAACCCGGCCGGGATGCTTCACATAGTCAGTGCCGAAGCGGCCTTTAACGCACAGCATCCCATAGTTGGGTGCTGCTTCAAAAGGGGCTTCGACAGAATAGACGTAGTCGTCTTTGACATTTAGATTTAATTGGCACCCAACGCCGCAATAGGGGCATGTGGTGCGTACTGTGCGATCTGGTTTAATCATGGCTT
>JAHDEB010000086.1:13374-23656 GCA_020629055.1 Chloroflexota bacterium | reverse complement strand
TGCCAAATAGAATCTAGAGAAAAACAAAATGAAATTTACACCCTTTGACCTCGAATACACCCAATCTGTTTGGGAACAAAAAGTCGACTTTAATCTGACCGAAAGTGGCGTTCACCCCATTTCCTTAGAAGCTCTGCTAGATGGTGATCAAGACAAAATCAACAGCCTAATGGGGACCGAAATTAACTATCCCCATGTCAATGGCAACCCGGAGCTGCGCCAAAATATCGCTCGACTTTATGATGGGGCTGAGTGGGATAAAAATGTCCTCGTAACAGTTGGGGCGGCCGAAGCGAACTTTATCATTATGCAGACACTGCTGGCAGACGGTGATGAAATGGCGGTGATGACCCCAACTTATAAGCAGGTGTGGGGAATCGCAGAAAATAACGGCCACACGGTGCGACCGTTTCATTTGCGACCGGAGAACGGTTGGGCCTTAGACATTGATGATTTAAACGCACAGGTCAACGATAAAACCAAGGTGATTTCAATCGTTAACCCCAATAATCCGAGCGGTTACATTTTAAAAGAAGCTGAGATGAATGCGATTATCAATGCGGCCGACCGTGTAGGTGCATGGATTCTTGCAGACGAAGTTTATCGGGGCGCAGAACGGCTTCAAGAAGATGAGACACCTTCTTTCTATGGAAAATATGACAAGGTCTTAGCGATCGGAAGCACCAGTAAAGCTTATGGGCTGCCTGGGTTGCGTGTCGGATGGATTGTTGGCCCAGCGGACACAGTTGAGGATATTTGGCGTCGGCACGAATACACCACCATTACAGCCACGATGTTAAGCAATCATCTGGCCGCTCACGCGCTTTCGCCACAGGTACGCCCCCGTCTTATCAAAAGAACACGAGATTACATCCGCAAAGGTTACCCTGTTTTAGAAGCATGGATGGAAGAACAAGAGGGGCTTTTCAGCTATACCCCACCCCAAGCTTCAGCAGTTACTTTTGTTAAATATCACTTGGATGTGAATTCAACGGAGTTAATGGAAACCCTCTGCCGCGAAGCAAGCGTTTTTGTCGGTGCTGGCGACTCATTCGGGATGGACAATCACTTACGCATCGCATTTGGACAAGATAAAGAAGTGCTAGATGAAGCGTTTAGCCGAATTCGAAAGACCATTCAAAGATTACAAGGCTAGCCGCAAAAGCAAAAATAGCTGCGGGGTTACCGAAATGGGTCTTTAGGTCGGACGTCTAAAGCGGCATCAAGTAATTCGCGATAATAATCGGCCGTTACATTAATAATACCTAGGGTTTGCAAATGCTGGGTTTCAAACTGAACATCTAGAAGCGTAAACCCCCGTTCTCGCATATGATGAACCAACCATGCCAAAGCGACTTTGCTTGCGTCCGTCTCTTTGCTAAACATACTTTCCCCAGCAAACAAACCGGCGACCGCTACACCATATAACCCGCCCACCAGCTGGCCATCGCGCCATGTTTCAATGCTGTGTGCCCAACCAAGCTCGTGCAAATGACTATACGCATTGATGATCTGCTCATCAATCCATGCGCCTGGCCTGTTGGGATCCCCACAAGCCAGTATCACCCCCAAAAAGTCGGTGTTTACACGGATTTCAAATCCAGGTTTTTGCGATTTTCGCAGGTTACCAATGTCGGTAAAGTAGTCACAATTCCCTTTTTCATCACGATATTTTGTCCGTTTTAAGGAACGGCGTAATGACCTCGAGATATGAAATTTATTGAGGGGCAATATCGCCCTTGGCTCTGGATCGTACCAATATATTTCCCCCTCGTGCGACATCGGGAAATATCCTTGGCAATAGCCATTCAGCAAAATTTGTGGTGTCAATTTCATAAATCAGTACGCCCCGCCTTGACGGGTCTTAATCTGCCTGATATTATGCCCGCATGAAACATTTCATGCATGCCTTTTATTATTACTATCTAAATCTTGCGACCCACCACCGCACTGTCGGTGGCATGGCCGGTTATTGAGGCATGCCCAAAAATACTCGATATTCCAACGCGGCCATGGCCGCGTTTTTTTTTGCCTAAAAATATTTTCTTGCAGCAACATTTATCGCTGCAAAACATTGATCACAAACAATAATCATGACAAAAACAATATTAGATGAACTTCAATGGCGAGATCTCGTTTTTGATTTTACTGAACACATTCCAACCCTAGTGAGAGATGAAAAAATTTCACTTTACAACGGTTTTGACCCCACGGCCGATTCACTGCACGTCGGCAACTTACTGCCACTCATGGCGCTTGCTCGCTTTCAACGATTTGGGCATACACCCATCGCCCTAGCCGGTGGTGGCACCGGCATGATCGGCGACCCCAGCGGCCGTAGTTCTGAGCGAAATCTGCTCACACCTGACCAGCTACAGCACAATCTGTCAAAGATTCGCGGGCAGCTCGCTATGCTGCTCGATTTCGAAGTCAAATCCAATCCGGCAAAGCTTGTCAATAATGCAGATTGGTTGGAAAAAATTAACTTAATCGACTTTTTACGCGATATCGGCAAGCAATTTAGTGTGAACGCTATGCTCCAAAAAGATTCAGTAAAAGGGCGTATGGAGGGTGGAATCTCTTACACAGAATTCAGCTACATGCTGCTTCAATCTTACGACTTCCTCCATTTGTACAAGGAACACAACTGTGTCCTGCAAACGGGCGGTAGCGACCAGTGGGGCAATATTACGGCCGGAACTGACCTGATTCGGCGCGAAGGCGGCCGGGCTCACGCTCTGGTCTACCATCTCATTACAAAAGCGGACGGAAGTAAATTTGGGAAAACGGCCGGAGGGTCTGTCTGGCTAGACGCAGAAAAAACCTCCCCCTTCCGCTTCTACCAATTTTGGATTAATGCGGCTGATAGTGAAGCACTTTCTTATTTGAAAAAATTCACCTTTTTAGATGAAGCGACAATCAATGAAATTAGTTCTGCACACGCAGAAGCCCCACACAAACGTGCAGCCCAGATTCGGCTTGCAGAAGAAGTAACCAAAATGGTCCACGGCGAATCCGCCCTTAGCAAAGCTCAGAAAGCAACCGGTGTCTTATTCGGTGGCTCGATCGATGGGCTAGGCGCGGCCGAAATCAGCGATATCTTCGCTGAGGTGTCTTCCACCGAAATTTCAGGACATGAAATGGATGGCGGCAAGTCGATCATCGAGGTTCTGGCTGAAAGCGGGGTAGCATCTGGCAAGAAAGATGCAAAACGCTCCATCGACGGTGGCGGTATCTATGTCAACAATGTTAAGTCATCTGGCACCGATCAAACGCTGAGCCGTTCAGATGCGATTGAAGGCAAGTTTATTGTGCTACGTAAAGGGAAAAAGAAATACCACTTAATCAAGATTATTGATTAACAGATGGACTGACACCCCTCGTGCAGCTCAGCGGCCCATTTTCACTAGTACGCGAAGCGCTTTCTTTCTAAATTGATCTAGACGAGCCGTCTTGAACCTTCTAAAAAGTAAGCAATCAGATCGGTTTGATACGCCAAACTAGGCGCAAAGTACCATCTTTTTTGTCGCTTAAAAACTTGGAACATTTATGATAGAGGAGATTGAAACTTGATTCAATCTCCTCTTTTTGATCCAAAACCTTACAAATTGCCTTGCAATGGGGTTTAAACGCCCCTTTTTCACCATCCATTTTTGTCATTTCCCCCCTTAAAACAGTATACTTACGGGCGGAAAGAATATGCTCCTAGTTTAGCAGTTTTGAGCAGGCGCAAACCGGTATTTGGGGAGCCAAACATCCTCTTCTTTTTTCTAAAAGACAGATGTCACCGAATACGTGGGAAGCGAAGTATTTCATTACAAAGGTATCAACTAAAATTTATGAATTCCGAACAGTCGGCTGATTTATCCAGCCACCCTATGGCGTTTTTATTAGAGGGAGATTTTGGGCTCCATGTTCCCAAAACTGGTGATATATGCACCGGTCACATCGTTTCAGTTTCAGGCAGCCATGTCCTTGTTGACATTGGGGCAAAGTCTGAAGGCTACATAGATCCTAGGGAAGTCGAACAAATGTCACCCGAAGATCAAGCGGAGCTAGAAGTTGGCAGTGAAGTCACTGTTTTTGTTTCAAACGCTGAAGACAGCCGTGGAACCATCAGCCTATCAATTAACCAAGCGATCATGGCCAACGAATGGTCTAACGCAAAAGATTTACTAAAATCTGAAGAAGAGATTGAAGTATCGATCTTGGGTAAAAATCGAGGTGGACTGCTGACGCAAATCGGCCGCCTGCGCGCTTTTGTCCCCGCATCACAACTGGGTCTAACGCAACATGAATATCGTGACGATTACATCATGTCACAATTTCAGGGCCAAACATTAAAAGCAAAAGTTATCGAAGTTGACCCGGATCGCAATCGATTGATCTTGTCAGCCAAAGAAGCAGCGGAAAAAGCTAAAAAATCTAAACGGCTTGAAAAGATTTCAAATATTGAAGAAGGGGCGATCCTAAGCGGAAAAATCGTAAACATCGAAAGATTTGGAATCTTCGTAGATGTCGGTGGCATTCAGGGGCTTGTCCATTTATCTGAATTAAGCTGGAGCCGAATTTCAAACCCGCATGAGCATTACACAGTTGGTGAAACGGTTGAGGTCTTTGTCTTAAATATCGATCAAGAAAAAGCACGTATCGCACTGAGTATCAAGCGTTTGATCGAAGACCCTTGGAAAACGGCCGATGGCGTTTACTCTGAAGGGGACATGGTTTCGGTTGTGATCACCAAAATCGAGAAATATGGAGCTTTCGCTGAAATTCAAGGGGATGTTTCATTAGAAGGGTTGATTCACTTATCAGAAATCTCAGAAGAGCGAATTAAAGAACCAACCGAGGTTGTCAACGAAGGTGATAAAGTCACCGTTCAGATTATTAAAATTGACATGAAAAAGCGTCAATTGGGGCTTAGCCTTAAAAATGCGATAGATGAAAATCCTGTTTTAGAAGCATCATTAAGCGAAAATGAGTTCTAAATAGCCAAATTACGCTTGATTTCGGCCGATTTCGGGTGAAAACCCGTTAGAAAGCCCTCCCTAACGAAACTCTAACTGGTGTTGATGGTGAATCCATCTTAAAATTAGTTCCTAATATACTATTGAACTAAATTCGCCATTGTTTATTAACTTGAAAAAGTTTACTCTGTTAGAGAGTGGATTGAAGTGGCGAAATACAGATCCCATCAATTAACCATTGTAATCCCGTTTGATGTAACAAAAAGCAGAGATTGCAATCTAATATCGGCACAGACTTATACTCTACTGCCAGGCATAATGAGGCTTTATACATGAATTCAAAGAACTGGGAACGTTTTACACAACGTGCACGGCGAGTTCTCAGCCTAGCTCAAGAAGAAGCGGAACGGCTCAACCATAACTATATCGGTAGTGAGCATCTTCTAATTGGCTTACTTCGCGAAGAAGGGGGCGTTGCTGGCCGTGTGCTGCGTGATGTCGGCCTTGAAGTCGGCCGAGTACAAGCCATGGTTGAGAGAATGGTAGGCACCGGAACACGTACACCATTCACAAAAATAGAACTAGCCCCTACCACCAAACGGGTGCTAGAACTTGCGGTTGAAGAAGCACGCCGCATGGGGCAGCATTATATTTCAACTGAGCATTTATTACTGGGTCTAGCACGCCAAAATGATGGCACCGTTGTTGATATCTTGAAGAAATTTGGTGTCACAACTGAGCAGATCCGTCGGCAAACCCGTCGGATGCTTAAAGAGAGCCCTGTACCAGCGAGTGAAACGAAAAATCGTCGCCGTTCACGTACTCAATCAAAAGAAAAATCAAAAACACCTTTGATGGATCAGCTGGCCACAGACTTAACCTCTATGGCAGAAGACGGCAAACTTGATCCTGTCATCGGCCGTCAATTAGAAATCGAGCGGGTGATCCAAATTTTGGCTCGCCGCAGCAAGAATAATCCAGCATTAATTGGTGAACCAGGTGTTGGTAAAACCGCCATCGTCGAAGGGTTAGCCCAACGGGTTGTTGAAGGCAAAGTACCTGAAATCTTGCAAGACAAACGTGTATTGCAATTAGACGTTGGTAGCTTAGTTGCTGGAACGATGTACCGAGGCCAATTTGAAGAACGTCTGAAAAGAATTATCGATGAGCTAAAAACGAGCGATTCGATTTTATTCATCGACGAGGTTCATATGTTGGTTGGCGCAGGTTCGGCCGGATCCTCTGTGGACGCGGCTAATATCTTGAAGCCAGCTTTGGCCCGAGGTGAACTGCAAACCATCGGTGCAACAACGCTTGAAGAATATCGCAAACATATCGAAAGCGATGCAGCTCTTGAGCGACGCTTCCAACCAATCCATGTAGATGAGCCATCGCCTGAAGAAGCGGTGCAAATTTTACACGGCGTGAAAGCGGCCTATGAGCAACACCATAATCTAGAAATTACCGAAGAAGCGGTCGAAGCAGCTGTTAAGCTGTCTACCCGCTATGTCACCGAAAGATTCTTGCCAGATAAGGCGATTGACTTAATCGATGAAGGTGCTAGCCGTGTGCGTATGTATCGTGCACCACAAATGGCTGACATCAACGCCGTTTACGACAATTTACGCGATTTGCGCACACAAAGAGAAGTTGCATTAGACGAAGGTCGATTTGAAGATGCGGCGAATTTGCGCGAACAAGAAGAAAAACTGCAACGCAGTTTGGACGATATGCGTGCAGGCAAGCAAGGATACAACTTGCAAGTCACGGCCGAAGACATCGCTGAAGTTTTGGCGATGTGGACCGGGATTCCTGTTCTGCAATTAACCGAAGAAGAATCGGCACGCTTACTCCGTATGGAAGAAGCTTTGACCGATGCGATTATCGGGCAAAACGAAGCGATTGTTTCGATTTCGAAAGCGGTTCGCCGTGCTCGGGCCGGGTTGAAAGACCCACGTCGTCCAATCGGATCTTTTATCTTCTTAGGACCAACCGGTGTTGGTAAAACAGAATTAACCAAAGCATTGGCTGAATTCCTATTTGGAACGGCAGATGCTCTGATCCAGCTCGACATGTCAGAATTCATGGAGCGCCACAGCGTTAGCCGCTTGGTTGGCTCCCCTCCTGGCTACGTAGGGTACGAGGATGCGGGACAGCTGACCGAAGCGATTCGTCGCCGGCCGTATTCGATTGTTGTTTTTGACGAGATCGAAAAAGCGCATCCTGAAACATTCAACATTTTGCTACAGATTATGGAAGAAGGACAGTTGTCTGACGCCAAAGGGCAAAAGGTTGACTTCCGCAATGCGATCATCATCATGACATCTAACGTAGGTGCAGATGCGATCAAACGTCAGCCAAACTTAGGATTTGCGTTCCAACAGGATGCTGTTACGGCCGCAGAGTCTGAACATGGCGACATGCAGAAGAAGTTGATGGACGAGCTCAAACGGGCGTTCCGACCAGAATTTATCAACCGGGTAGATTCAGTCGTTGTCTTCCGTCAGTTGACCAAAGAACACATCCGGGCGATTGTTGATATCCAATTAGAAGAAGTCAACGAACGTTTGGCCGAAAATGACATCCGGATTACGGCTACCTTGGCAGCCAAAGATTGGATTGCCGAAGAAGGGTATGACCCTGAATACGGTGCACGGCCACTACGTCGTGTGATTCAAACTGAAATCGAAGACCGTATGTCTGACGAAGTATTGGCAGGCAAGATCGTCGATGGCTCAACAATCTCAGTCGATTACGTTGAAGGGGAAATCGTCCTAAACGTAACAGAGCCAGAACCAAAAGAGTTAGAAGCTGAAGCAGAACCGCTCTAGTTGCTAAGTCACAACACAGATATCAAAAAGGCCATCGAGAATTCGATGGCCTTTTTTTATTTCTCTATAGAGCACCCTGTCAAATCACAAATCACTCGGGAATCTGCAACACCCAGCCTATTTCAATGACATCTTCATCGGTGATGATGTCTTGATTGGCGCTAAAGAGCTCATCAAGGGTAACATCAAAGCTTTGTGCGATTTCACCAAGCGTATCGCCATCAACAACCGTATACGTTTCGCCGGTCAAAGTCACTTCAACAACTTTGAATGGGGTCGAACTCGTAGAAGACGGGCCAGCCCCGGTTAAGATCGGCCCATCGGCGCTTGGTGTAAAGGTTGGGATCAATGTGGGCTGCGGGGTACGGGAAGGTGTAGGCGTTGCATTAGGGCCGGCCGTGGGTGTTTGGGTTGGTCCAATGCCTAAATCGGCCGATACATCATCGACAAAACTTTCCACCTGCCCACTGTCAAAATCAATTGATCCACAAGCGGCAAAGCATAGCGCACATCCAATTAAAATTAATAAAGTCACTTTCTTGTTCATAACAATTTAAGGGTATCACACGATTATAGATAATTAAACAGGAGTAAAATCTCATGAACCAGCAAAATTTGCATCCAAAAGTCGCAGTGGTCCAAGCGGCTCCTATCTTATTTAATAAAAAGGGAACTGTCAGTAAAACAATCAACTTGATTGAAGAGGCCGCTTCGAATGGAGCCAATCTTATCTTATTTCCCGAAGCGTTTATCCCCTGTTACCCTCGTGGCCTAAGCTTTGGCATGGTTGTTGGCAGCCGTACTGGGGACGGCCGCGGGCTGTGGCAACAATATTGGGAAAATTCGATCGATGTCCCTGGGCCAGAAACCCGGTCGATCGCAGAAGCAGCAAAGACGGCCGGAGCATATGTTGTTATCGGTGTGATGGAAAGGAGTGGGGGCACATTGTACTGCTCTATGCTTTATTTTGGGCCAGATGGGACTTTGCTGGGGAATCACCGCAAATTAAAGCCAACAGGAAGTGAACGGCTGATTTGGGGTGAAGGAGATGGCTCCGGATTGATCTCGATTGACTCTGAATATGGTAAGCTGGGCGGTTTAATTTGTTGGGAAAACTATATGCCCTTGGCTCGGATGGCGATGTATCAGCAAAGGGTGGATATCTATTTGGCACCCACAGCGGATAGTCGTGACACTTGGCAGGCAACGATGCAGCATATCGCTCAAGAAGGACGTTGTTTTGTGCTCGGCTGTAATCAATATGTGACCAAAGATATGTATCCTAAAGATTTACCTTTAAAAGAAGAGCTCAAATCCCAACCGGATGAGATGTGCCGTGGTGGAAGTGTTATCGTCAATCCGATGGGACATGTAATTGCGGGGCCGCTTTTTGGCGAAGAAGGCATTTTGTACGCCGATTTAGATATGAATGAGGTGGTACGGGGCAAACTGGATTTTGATGTTGTGGGGCATTACAACCGGCCGGATGTTTTTGATTTTCAGGTCAAATAGAACGAGTCAAAATCGGCCGGCGGTGCAACAAGCTCCATCGGCTTTTGCGTGATGGGATTCGTAAACTCATACTTCCAACAATGTAGGGCATGGCGATAAAAGCCTAGGTCTGGGAAAGCTTCTCGGTCATCGCACCAGCGCAAATAATCTGCATCATTTAGCTGATACACGGCATCTCCCGCCAACGGATGCCCGATCGAGGCCATATGCACACGTAGCTGATGGGTTCGGCCGGTTTTCGGCTTAAGTTCAACGAGTGTGAAGCCATTGGCAAGCTGCTGCATCACGCGCCATTCAGTTTCGGCCGGTTTTAACTTTTCAGCCAATGGGTGGTCTCCGTATCGGTAAACCCCGTCTGCCGATGGCAAGCGACCGACCGGAGAATTGATGATTCCCCCATCGATTTCAGGAGCCCCTTTGACAACGGCCTGATACGTTTTAAAAATCTGCCGATCTTGAAAAAGCTTTTGCATCTTTACAAGCATTTCATGGGATTTTGACAGTAGCACCAAACCGGTTGTGTTTGCATCCAGCCGATTGATTAATCCGGCTTCAGGGTAACCGTCTGGCCGGACGTGACGAATATGGTGAATCAAATTGGCGTGGATGTACCGGCCGCGGCCGTGCACCCGCAGGTTAGACGGTTTATTGACTGCTAGAAGATCCTCGTCTTCATAAACGATGGTGTAATTGTAATTGGCCGTTGGTGGATTAGGGTCCACAACAATCGATGTGATCGTATCACCAGCAGAAACAGGTTGATCGACCGTGGTCTTTTCCCCTTCAAACAAGACATTTCCGGACTCGATCATTTCAGTCCAAATTTCCCGTGTTCGATAGGTAAAACGGGCGGTCATGTAGTCGAGCAAAGGAACTTGATCGGTTGGTGGCTTAACTTTCGTTGATATTTCCATATTGCAAGTATTCAGCACCCCACTATTTTCGCCAGATTGGCCCAGTTTTTAGCTTATC
>JAHDEB010000086.1:3521-13274 GCA_020629055.1 Chloroflexota bacterium | reverse complement strand
CTGTGACAAAATACGGCTAATGCCGATAAAAACAATACAACTCTATCCTGATGATGATATAAATTCCATGCGAGATCGGTTAGATTGGCTCGATACGGATCAAGTTGTTTTTATTTTACCCACCGGTCCTGAAAGCCCTCTCTTAACAAATGAAGCGGACTTGGCGGTATTGGCCCGACATGCGGATGCCCTGCGCATCCAGTTGGGCTTTGTCTCGCAAGAGGTGAAATTGCGCCAAACGGCAGGGTCAATGGGATTCCCGACGTTTCAAACGGTCGATTTGGCAGAAACTTCTTTCCGAGAGTGGCGCAGACATCGGGTACGCCCAGACGGGTTGGGGGTACGGCCGGCTGATTTGCCAGCTGTTTTTGAAGATGCGGCCGACAAACGACAAAAGAAGCTTGAAGCCCAACAGCAGCGGCCGTGGCGCTATTGGTCACGACAAATCATTGTGCTGTCTTCCGCCATCATCGGGGCAATTCTTCTTGGGGCAGGGGTCTTATTCTATGCACCATCAGCAACGATCACTTTAACCCCATCCCGCGAAAAAATTACAATCAAAAAAGAGATAACGGCGGATTTTAATAGTTTAGATGAATCAGCCGGTAACGGTAGTGGCACAGTCGGATCACGTCAAATCACAATGATTGCCAAATGGCAGTCCGACCTTGTCCCCACGGGACAGGCGGAGCTAGCCGCAAACCCAGCGAGGGGCAAAATCGTTTTTGCAAACCTAAACAATGAGCCGGTTTCTATTCCGGCCGGGCTATTAATTAGCACAGCGGCTGATCAGTCACCAGTCATCAGCTTTAGAACCAGTGCCGCCATCGATCTACCGGCCACCACTGGCGCAACGGCCGAGGTTGATGCGGTCGCAGTTGAAGTAGGCCCGACAGGGAACTTGCCCGCAGAACGCCTAACGATAGCAGAAGGGGATTGGAACAATATCGTGCAGGTGCGGCAACCCTTGCCGATGACGGGGGGCAATATCCAACCGGTTCCTGTTGTCACAGAGGCGGATCGAATAGCGTTACGCACAGAGGTTATCCAACAATTACAGTCGCTGGCGGCTGGGCAAATCGATGCGCAGTTAGGCAGCAACGAATTTTTATCTGTTGAAAGTCTGAGAATAAATCGATTAATAGAAGAGAGTTGGTCACAGGATGTGGGCGGAAAAAGTGACCGACTGGCATTATCGGTAGAGGCTGAAATTAGTGGCGTTGTGATAGATTTTAACGAAGCGACAGATCTCGTCTATACTGAGCTCGTTGCCGGTGTACGGCCGGGGTTTTCGTTAACACCTGACAGCTTTCGTTTTTACAAAGCAGGTAACACGCGCCAAGATGAAGATGGGCAGATTACGTTTGATATGGTTGGCGAAGGAACGATGACGGCCGTTTTAAAAGGCGAAGGGGTTCTTGAAACTATTGCTGGTAAAAACGAAGATGAAGCAGCAGAAATCCTCAAGCAGCAGTTGAGTTTAGATCAAGAACCGGTTTTCCGGATCATACCAAATTGGTTCGGCCGGTTGCCCAATTTTGCCAGCCGCATTGAAATTATTTTAGTCGAGTAACAAATGGACTTTTCCCCATGGCTAGGTGTTGACCTAGGTGAAAAACGAATCGGATTGGCATTAAGCGACGGCCTCAAAATTGTTGCCCAGCCATTGACTGTCTTTGAACGCACTTCGCGAAAAGCGGACTTTGAGTTTGTTGGACAGTTGGTTCAAGAACATCAGATAGGCAAAATCATTGTCGGCTTGCCGGTGCAGATGGATGGGCAAGAAGGGGCGATGGCGAAATGGTGTCGAGATTATGGCGCTGCATTGGGTAAAACGCTCGATCTGCCTGTTGATTGGCAAGACGAAAGCCTGACGAGTGAAATGGCTGCCGGAGCGATGGCCGAAGCAGGCTACAGTCGTAAAAAAATGAAAGGGAAACTCGATGCGGTTGCCGCAGCACTCATCCTTCAAAGCTATATGGATGAACATCGGCAACAAACTTTACCTTAGATTCTTTCTCTCTTTTTGATCAGACGAGGCGGTATTAAAAATAAAGCATCCAAAATCGATTAAACATCACCCCAAAGCCATCTATGACTTTCACTGTTAAATTACCCGTTCGCTATGACGAATGTGACCCATACGGACATGTCAACCACGCCAACTATTTTAAATACATGGGGTATGCGGCGTATGCGGCGGCCGATCATCTAAACTTAGACAATACAAGATCTGAAGATTCAGAATACGTTTGGATCACCCGCGAGACAGAGGTTGAGTTTCTAAACCCGCTGGCGTTTCGGGATACGGTCCATGTAAATACATGGGTGACCGATTTTCGCCGTGTTCGTTCACTGCGTCTGTATGATTTGCATACGGGTGATCGTAGCAGTCCGGCCGCACGTGGTTGGACAGACTGGGTCTATACACGTCGCGACAGCGGGATGCCAGCCATCATTCCCAAGGAAATGGCACAGCGTTTTTTGACAGAAAACGGAGGGGATGATCGGGTCGAGCGGTCAAAGTTTCCGAAACCACCTCCTTATGCACCCCATACACCTAGAATCGATCTGGTGCCCGAATGGCGCGATTTGGACCCAAATGGCCATCTCAACAATGCGGGCTGGTTGAGCTATATCGAAAATGGAACGTGGCAATTTTGTGAAGAACTCGGCTGGCCGGCCGAGCGGATGGCGGCCGAAGGGTTTGGTATTTTTGCCCGTAAGTATCGCATCGAGTATTTAAAACCGGCCGGAATTAACGACCGATTCTATCTGCGGACATGGGTGTCGGATAAACGCCGAGCGATGGCGGTACGCCATTATGAGTTGAGAAATTCGGCCGATGACTCTTTACTGGTAAGGGCTCGCTGCTTGTGGGTATGGGTCGATCTGGCAAAGGGTAAACCGATGAAAATGCCCGCCCACTTTTATAAAGATTTCGAACCTAACTTTACCCTTGAAGGCTGAACATTAAATATCCGGTTTATAGAAAATGATTCGTCATTGTTCAGCACCCCAACTATTTTCCCCAGATTGGGCCAGTTTTTAGCTCAGCTTGCCGCAGAACACAGATCCTTTTGTCAAACTGGGCCAAACTGATGAATAATATAATGATTCAACTAATCGCACTCGACTTAGACGGGACCCTACTAAATTCAAACCATCAAATATCCCCTAAAACGTTGAAAGCGCTCAAAGAAGTCATGAAGAGCGGCATTCAAATCATGATCGCTACAGGAAAGACCCCGATCTCGGCCGTGGAGGTCAAAAAACAGTTAGAGATTGAAACTTGGGGGGTGTTTACTCAAGGGCTAACGATTTTAGATCCGACGGATACAGTTGCAGATGAAACGGTGCTACCTGACAATTTATCCAGAGAAGCAACGATGCTTTTAGAAAAACGTCATAATCAGTTTGAGTTCGTTATTTACAACAGAAACGGGATATACACACTTTCACCCTCTTCATTTGATGCATTCTTAACCGCCCACCATGAGCCTCATCCGGTGGCAATGGGGCAATCTGATCGCCTTTTTAGTCAATTACCGTTCCAAAAGATTTTGATTCAAGGAGAGCGATCTAATCTCGACCGATTAGAGCTTGAGCTCACCGGTACGTTTGGCAACTCGGTTGACTTTGTTTTTAGCCATCATGATGTGTTAGAGATTTTGCCGGCCGGCACTTCCAAAGGTGGCGGCGTCGCATGGGTCTTAAACAAACTCGGAATCAAGTCTGAAGAACTCATGGCATTTGGTGATGGTGACAACGACATTGAGATGTTAGCACTGGCCGGGATTGGTGTAGCAATGGGGAACGCCACAACAGGGACAAAAGAAGCCTCTAACTATGTGACTTTAACAAACGACGAAGACGGAATCGTGGATGCGTTGTATCATTTCGGCCTATTAAAATCATGAGCGAAAAAATACAAACCTATCAATATCCTGTCCAATATCGAACCATTGCGGTTTTAGCCCCTTTAACGATTATTTTTGCCTCGATTGCTCTCGGCTATACGGCGTTCCAGAACTTGCGTGCGGCCGACTGGGTTAACGACGCCGGTCAGGTTGTAAACCCGGCCGTTTTTTGGGGAGCGGTCATACTCGCCTTTTTTTTGGCAACGTTTTTTGCGATCTGCATTCATCTCACCTATCCCACCGTCAATGCCAAAGCTGATGGATTTCAGTTGGTGACCCGGATTTACACAAGCCCTTGGTTTACATGGGATGATATTTATAAAATCGGTCTACCTCCGTCAAACTTAGTCACACAGATTTACTCTGTAGGAGTTCGTGGCTTACATCCTGTGTTCTGGGCGATTGGGCTTACTCGGGGCATGCTGGCCCCCGGGTTTCTGATTCACCCTCGTATGATCGATGGCGGGAAGTTGCTTAAAGTGATGATTAAAAAGCGGCCGGAATTATTTGAAGAATAACGCCTAAACATCTTGATTTTCAGAAACTAAAACGCAAATGGGGAGATTTAAATTATTGTAATTGCTCAACCACTGTTGTAATATAGCAACAATTGAATTGAGCGAATTTGCAGTTGAGCAACAGAGGAAAATCATGCAGCAATATTTAGATTTAATGAAGCACGTGTTGGACAATGGGGTAGACAAGGGAGACCGAACGGGAACCGGCATTCGCAGCGTTTTCGGCCACCAAATGCGCTTCGATCTCTCAGAAGGATTCCCTGTTACGACGACAAAAAAACTGCACCTGCGATCAATCATTCATGAACTTCTCTGGTTTTTAAAAGGGGATAGCAACATCAGCTATTTGAAAGAAAATGGGGTTTCAATTTGGGACGAATGGGCGGATGAAAATGGGGATCTTGGACCTGTTTACGGCGTACAATGGCGCTCATGGCCGACTGCAGATGGGCAACAAATCGATCAAATTGCAAACCTTGTTGAGGGCCTTAAAAATAACCCAAACTCTCGTCGACATATCGTCAACGCATGGAATGTCGCAGAAATAGATAATATGGGGCTACCCCCTTGCCACTGCTTGTTTCAATTTTACGTGGGGGATGGCAAGCTATCCTGCCAACTTTATCAGCGGAGTGCAGACATATTTCTTGGGGTGCCATTTAACATCGCATCATACGCTCTGTTGACGATGATGTTGGCCCAAGTTTGCGGTTACGAACCAGGGGAATTTGTTCACACGTTGGGAGATGCTCATCTCTACTCAAATCATTTTGAACAAGCTGAGCTCCAACTACATCGCGATCCTCATCCGTTACCCACCATGCGCATTAACCCTGACGTTACTTCTATTTTTGACTTTAAGTATGAAGACTTTAAGCTAGAGAATTATGTCTCTCACGCGTCAATCAAAGCGCCTATCGCCGTCTAGAAGGCTTTTATGACCAGCATCAAACTTATTGCCATTGCAGCCATGGACAAAAATGGGGTTATTGGGGCAGACCAGGATTTGCCTTGGCGTTTACCAGACGATCTTAAGGGGTTTAAACGGATGACGCTTAACCGGCCGCTGATCATGGGGAGAAAAACCTATGAGTCTATCGGCCGCCCTTTACCCCGGCGGACCAACATCATTTTAACCCGAGATCCTGGCTACACGGCCGAAGGTTGCCTTGTGGCAACGACCATGCAGGATGCGCTTGAATTGGCCAAACAGCATTTAAGCGAAGATCGTGAAATTATTATCGGGGGAGGTGGTGTCATTTACAGCTTGTTTTTGCCACAGCTAACCCACATGGTATTAACAAAAGTCGATGCGGAAATTGAAGGGGATACGTGGTTCCCGGTATGGGATGCTAAAAATTGGGAGATTGTAGACGCCAATCAACATCCGGCCGATGACCGGCACGCTTACAGCTTTGAAACGATCACCTACAGAAGAAAACTGAATTAATAGCCGTGTTCTCGGTTCACCAAATTCAGCAGCGGCTCCCCAACCAAATAGCGACGAACATTTTCACAGAACAGATCAACGACACGCTCGTTATAAGCAGCTGTTTGGCCGGCAGCATTGTCGGTAATAACGACGTTGTCCATCTGGCGTAAGGCGCTGTCTTTACCTAAGACTTCTTGGCTAAACCCGTCCAATGCAGCCCCAGCAATCCACCCCTTGCTCAACGCTTGAACCAAGTCAGGCTCGTTTAAAACTCGGCCGCGAGAAATATTAATCAGGTACGAAGTTGGTTTCATCGCTTTGAGCATGTTTTCGTTAAACAGATCTTCCGTTTTACTGGTCAACGGCACAGACAAGACCACAAAATCACACTCCGAAATCATCGAGCGAGTTGCTTCGCCAGGATATAAACGGAGGGGCAAGACACCCTCTGGGTCTCCAGTTCCCTCTAATCGGAATCCATTTTCGGCCGTTTTACGCAAGTTGCGCTTAGAAGCCAAAACGTCCATGCCAAAGGTTTTTGCTACACGAGCAATCTCTCTTCCAACACTACCATATCCGACAATCCCGATCTTTTTGCTAAGAAGTTCTATAGGCAGGCCAGATTTTTGGTTATTCATTTGACTCGCAAATAGCAGGATTTTGGTAAACACATATTGGGCGATATTGGTCGCATTCACCCCGCTTGCCGAGGTTAAAATCGTATCGAGCTCCCAAATCGGCCGTTGGCGTAAATCACGAATGCTAGCCCAATGGCTTTGCACCCAACGCAAATTGGGTGATTTTTCAGCGGATGGCACCATAGAATTTGTGTAGATGATTTCGGCCTCAGTTGTGAAATCTTCAGGCCATTCACCATCGACCAATCGATAGGGTTCGACAGTGATTTCGCGAGATACCCCTTGAATTTTTTCGATTAGATGGTCTGAAAATGGAGCATTTACAAAAATATGTGTCATTGAAGTTCCTTGGGTGCATTTCGCCTAATCTTAGACATAATCGACTATGAACAGCAAAACGTAATTATTCAGCACCCCAACTATTTTCGCCAGATTGGCCCAGTTTTTAGTCTGTCTTTCCGCAGAACATAGATCCTTTTGTCAAACTGGACCAAACTGTTGAATAATAACAGCAAAACATCTATTCTGTCTCAGATTATTTTCAATCATACCTGTAATTTAATACGAGTTTAGCATACATTTTACCGCTAAAAATAGTACTGGTTCATTATGAATATCCTACATCTGTTTGAATCGGGCTGCTATGGTTTTATAATCCGTCATCGATGTCAGGATCGAAGTCACAAAGGAGAAAAGCTCAACAGTGAAAAGTCGTTTCCCGAGAGGGTAGTTCAAAACTTTTGGAGCGATGCGATATTTCCCTGCTAGTTTCTTGCTATGAAAACTGCCTTAGTGCATGATTGGCTAAACCAGATAGGAGGAGCGGAAGATGTTCTTGAAGTGCTTGTGGATATGTACCCACAGGCCCCTTTGTATACCTCTATTTATTGGCAGGCTAAAATGCCAAATCACTGGTTAAATTGGGACATCCACACGAGCTTTATTAATCGGCTGCCATTTGCTCAGCGGGTACAACAAATCTATTTTCCACTGTACCCGATGGCGTTTGATGCGTTTGACTTCCGAGATTTCGATCTTGTTCTAAGCAATAAAAGCGGTTTTTGCCACGGCATTATCACAGAACCTGAAACGCTGCATATCTGTTATTGCCTCACTCCCACACGCTATCTTTGGCGGTATAATCAATATACCGAACAAGAAAACATGAACATCTGGCTGCAACGTGGCTTAATCCCATTTTTGCACTATTTGCGTGTTTGGGACCGATTGGCGGCCGACCGTGTCGACCATTTTGTCGCTATTTCAGAGGCGGTTCGTAGGCGCATTGTAAAATACTATCGTCGTGATGCGGTTATTATTTACCCACCTGTCGACACGACCCGTTTTGAACCGGTCGATTCACACCAAGTAGAAGATTATTATCTATTTGTTGGCCGCCTTGTCCCTTATAGACGGTTAGACCTGTTGATCGAAGCGTTTAACAAAATGAAGAAGCCGCTTTTTATAGCCGGTAGCGGCCGAGATAGAGAGCGCTTAGAAGCTTTATCCAACCGCAACATTAACTTTTTAGGCTTTGTACCTGATGAAGATTTGCCCGGGGTTATTGCCAAGGCAAAAGCGTTTATCTGGCCGGGTGAAGAAGATTTCGGTATTGCTCCGATTCAGGCGATGGCGGCCGGGCGGCCGGTCATCGCCTACGCCGCAGGTGGTGCAATGGATACGGTTATACCTGAAAAAACAGGCGTCTTGTTCACCGACCAAACGGTTTCTGGCATGCAAGAAGCTGTTGAATACTTTGAAACACTAAAATGGAAGCCTGACGAGATCAAAAAGCATGCCAGTCAGTTTGATACAGAAATTTTTAAACAAAAGCTCAACTCGTTTATCGAGCAGAAATTTGAAGAGCATGGGAAAAATTAAAACACTATGGAATTAAAGGACTATTTTCGAATATTGCGCCAACGTGGTTGGGTATTAATCGTTTTGGCGATTATTACGGCCGGTGCAGCATATGGCTACAGTAAAATGCAGCCGACTGAATACGAATCAACCGTCAAAATTCTCGTTTCACCATCACGAACAGACTTTGGTCTAACCCAAACGGTTAAATTGCTTTTACGCAATTACACCCAATGGATGACAAGCACGAAGCGAGCACAAAAAGTTATTGACGAATTAGGGCTTGATATGACCCCGGACCAGCTTTTAGGGCAGGTCGGCATATCGGCCGATGAGTCGAGCTTTATTATTCAGCTCGAGGTCCGCGACTCTGAGCTTAGCAATGCGAACGACATCGCCCGCACCTGGGGCAACCAACTGATTCAATGGGTTGATTCGAATAACGCACAGTTGCGTAAAGAAGACCGGATCAATATCGAGTTAGTGGATGACCCGCGTCAATCAGGCCTAAGCCCAAATGTTAGGGTCAATACAATGGCCGGCGCTGTGTTTGGTGCCCTAGTGGGAGTCATATTAATATTTTTACTTGAATGGATCGACAGCGGAATCTTAAGACGCAAAGAGGATATTGAGAAACATCTCGAAATCCCTGTGATCGGATCAATTCCAAGAAGTTAGGTCAGGAATACATCATGTCATTAATTACACTCATAGATCCCGGATCACAGCAAAGCGAGGCTTACCGTACGCTACGCACCAATCTTTCTTTCTACAGCCTAGATAAGCCGATTCAATCAATTGTCGTCACCTCCCCAACGCCAGACAGCGAGGTCGCCCAAACAGCGGCAAATTTAGCTGTAACGATGGCACAAGGGGGCAAAAAGACGGTGCTAATCGAAGCGGACTTGCGCCGACCGTCGATCAATCAACTTTTTAATGTCGATCAAGAGCCAGGTTTAACAAACGCCTTAATCGCGGCCGACGGCAAAATCCCCCTACAAGAATCTGGTACTGAAAACCTGAGAATCTTAACCGGCGGACAAAAAGCCCCCAATCCGGCCGACCTGCTTGGTTCAGGCGCCATTCAACAGTTGTTAGAAAAACTATTGAATGAAAACGACATGCTTATCTTTAACGCCCCCCCTATCAACGCTGTTTCAGATGCATCAGTTTTAGGGTCACGTTTAGACGGCGCTCTGCTTGTTATCAATTCCGGAACGACCAATCGTGATCAGGCGACCCAAGCAAAAGAAACATTAGCAAAAGCCAATGTGCGAATCATCGGTGCAACCCTTATCAATGCAGACACTGAAGCCGGTTTCGGCGATTATTAAGCTGCCGTCTTTGCAGGTTCAAGAAGCGGTATACCAGAGGAGATCAAATCA
>JAHDEB010000086.1:0-3421 GCA_020629055.1 Chloroflexota bacterium | reverse complement strand
TTAGCCCATGCGGTTAAAGTCTCTGAAGATTTTTTAGGTGATGACAAATTTGTCATGTTTTTAGGTGACAACGTTCTTCAAGGGGGGATTAGCCCACTCATCGAGCAGTTTGCTAGCAGCGATTGGAATAGCCAGATTGTTTTAACAAAGGTCCCGAATCCGGTTCAGTTCGGGGTGGCGGTTGTGGGTGAAGATGGAACGATTGAGCGGCTGGTAGAAAAGCCGAAAGATCCGCCTAGCGATCTTGCACTGGTTGGAATCTATATGTTCGACAAATCGATTCATGAAGCGACCAACGCCATTAAGCCATCTGCACGTGGCGAGCTAGAAATCACAGACGCGATTCAGTGGCTCGTGACTAACGGCCGAACCGTTCACCCCTATGTTCACACCGGCTGGTGGATTGATACCGGCAAAAAAGATGACATGATCGAGGCCAACGATATGGTACTTGAAGAGATGGAGCATCATGTTGATGGTTACATCGACCGTGACAGCAAAGTTGGTCATCGGGTAACCATTGAAAGCGGCGCAGAAATTATCAACAGTGTTGTTCGTGGTCCGACCATCATCGGAAAAAACACCCGCATCGTGAACAGCTATGTAGGACCATTTACGAGTATTTATCACGACACAACGATTGAAGAAAGTGAAATCGAACATTCAATGGTATTAGGCAATTGCCATATCAAAGATATTGAAGGGCGCATTCAAGACAGCTTGATCGGCTTTAATGTCGAAATCACAAAGTCTCCTAATCGGCCGAAAACCCATAAGTTTACGCTAGGTGACAATTCAAAATTAGGCATTTTATAGATCACGCTTTACACACTAGATTGAATCTTTTAAGAGCTGTTGGGTTTTGGAAACCTGACAGCTCTTTTTTGATCATCAGCAACTGTTAATTTCAGGTCTACATTTCCCTTACCCCCTTGTCCGCAAAACAAGATAGTCAGATACTTATGGTTTGCCCGATATCTTTATCTTGTCTCTTTGAACGATCTCAATGAGATCAAGCAGTTGGCAATCATTTCTAAAGACGACCTAACAGTTACAAACGCATGACCAATCAAGCTGAATTTGTGGTTGACATCAATCGGACAACCAACCACTCTACCGCAATCAAATGGATACTTAATCAAGTCGGCCGAAATATTTTTCCGTTCCTCGTTGTCATTTTCGGAGCAGCGGGAAATGCGGTCGGGGCGGCTATGATCCCTTTATTTGTGGGCATTGCGTTTGATGCGGCCCTAGAAACACCAGGGAATTTAAACGGCATCGCATGGGCAGCAGGGCTCATTATCGCCAGCCAAACCATCAGAGCCTTTTTGCAGTTCGGCCGTAATTTTTGCAGTGAGCTTTTAGGACAGCGGATCGAACGAGATTCACGTGAGGAGCTGTATGTGAGTCTGCTCGGGAAAAGCATGACGTTCCACGGCAAACAGCCTGTGGGGGACACGATGGCCAGAGCCACGAACGACGTTCGCGAAATGGGGCTGATGTTCAACCCAGGGGTGAATCTAATCGTTGGATCAAGCTTTTTTATGCTGATGCCGATTATCTTCTCGCTACGGTATCACCCTTCTCTCGTGATTGCCCCAGCTCTATTTGTCATCTCTTATCTGGTGATTTTAGTTACTTATATGCGTAGCCTACAGCCGATTGCAGCTACGGCTCGCGATGCGTTTGGCAAGATGAACGGCCGACTGGCTGAAGCTTTAGATGGCATTGAGATCATTAAGGCAACCGCTACAGAGAAACAAGAGGTCAAGCTTTTCGATAGCAACGCGACCCATTATCGCAACGCGCTTGTCCATCAGGGTCAGGTAGAATCTCGCTTTTTACCCCTCTTACTTTGGGGGATTACAAATGCGGCCGGACTGTCCCACGCACTCATTTTGTTTCAAAACGGTCAGATTTCAATTGGTGGCATTATCGGTTATATGGGGCTGCTGTCACTCTTTGGTTTCCCCGTCTTCATTTCAATTTATGCCTACTCAGCTTTAGCCCGAGGCCACGCTGGGGCAAAACGAGTCCTTGAGTTGATTAAGACTAAAACGAGCTTGGATGAAAATGCCGACGGGCATGCGGCCGATATCAAAGGGGATGTGAAGTTTGATAACGTTTCTTTCTCTTATATCGAAGGCAAACCGGTTTTAGAAAATATTAGCTTCACGGTAAGTGCTGGGCAGACTGTGGCGATTGTAGGGCAAACAGGATCTGGCAAGAGCACCCTTGCACGGCTCATCAATCGTACGTATGATCCTGACATCGGCCGAGTCGAAGTCGATGGCATCGATGTTGCCGATTGGCGCTTAGATTCGCTACGCGGCCAAATTTCGATCATTGAGCAGGACATCTTCCTTTTCTCACGATCGATTCGTGAAAACATTTCGTTTGGCAACCACGATGCGACAGAAGAAGAAGTTCTCAACGCTTCAAAAGCTGCACAGGCCCATGACTTTATCCTGTCCTTTCCTGAAGGATACGACACGGTCATCGGTGAACGCGGAGTGACGCTTTCTGGCGGGCAGCGTCAACGCTTGGCTTTAGCTAGGGCTTTCCTAGCGAAGCCGCATATTTTGATCTTAGATGATTCGACCAGTGCGGTAGATAGCGCCACCGAGGACCGCATTCAACAAGCGATCAGCCTAGCAGCATCTCGCCAAACAACATTTTTAATTACCCACCGTCTGTCACAAATTAGGTGGGCCGATTTGGTATTGGTTTTACGCAATGGGGAACTGTTAGCGGCCGGTAAACATGAACAACTCATGGCCGATGTCCCCTCGTACAGACGTATATTTGAGCAATACGGATAATACAAACAATGAAACCACTTGTTCTATGGGCCAGATGGCACGATGCAAAACTAAAACTACATGGTCGCACCCCGGCCGAAATTTGGGGCGAACTTTATTATTGGAAGGAAGAGCGTACGGCCGAATTTCGCTTCGATCTGCAACAATCAATCCTAACAACTGAGGATAAATCTTTAACCCTCGACGACGCAGGCGTAGCTATAAACTAGGACGTTTGCCTTACACGTTTTCAGCAACTGGCGAGATCACCTTTCGACAAGCTCAGGGTTCCCAGCAAGCGAAACTCCTACGGCTATGGGTCGGGCCACTCCCGATCTTTATTCATATCTAGTTTATCGAGTATCGCCTGCTCCAAATCGATGCCGGTCACACTCGCGATTTGTAATAAATAAAGAGCCGTATCAGCCAATTCACCAGCCAGTTCCTGCTTATCTCGCACCTCTTCGACCCATTGAAAGTGTTCAAGCACTTCCCCTGCTTCTAACACCAGAGAAATTGCTAAATTTTTGGGGGTTTGCTTTTTCTTCGAATCCGCATCGTACCAGCCTTTGCTGGCGACAAAACGGTTCATCCGTTCTTCGAGTTCTTTTAATTCCATA
>JAHDEB010000343.1 GCA_020629055.1 Chloroflexota bacterium | reverse complement strand
GCCTCCGGCACGTCGAGCACGATGATTTCAGGCGTTTGCCCCGTATTGGCACGCACCAGCTCGACGGCAAACAGATGGCTACCGAGCACCGGCGCGAACTCGGTCCCGGCCGGGAAGACTTGGTCGGGCCATGCGACCCATTGAGGCATGTTTACCAGCATGACCGCGTCTGGCTCTGTGTCGGTGACGACATCGTTTAAAACGTTTAGCGGCTGGCTGCCCATTGAGTACAAGTTGATCATGCGTCGGTTGAACCAGCCACCGGCTAAAATTATTCCCAAAACACACAGGATGCTAATGAGACCAGTCAGGTTTTGAAAACCTGACTGGTCTTTTTGATAAATTAAAGCAGCCCAAATAAGCGCCACCCCGACCCCGCCAGGATAGAGCAGGCGAGCGCCATCCTGAATATAGTAAGTGGGCAAGGTGGCTCCGATTAAAATGGAGGCGAGTAGAAACCACGCCACACCTAAAATCAAGGTCGCAGAGGGCGCGCGCCATCGCTTGTACACAACCCATCCCCCTAAAAGGGCAAACCCTAGCAGAATGGCAGACCGGCCGCTGAACAGCTGGGCCAGCGCGAGCACAAAGGGCCATGCGGCCGTCTGTAGAAACAGCAGCAGCTTGGGGCCAAGCGCATTGCCACCAAAGTCTAATTGGGGGCCGCCGCCACGGGGTAAAAACGGATAGATGGCCAAATACACGGCACAGGTCATCAGCAGTGGTGTGTGTGTTTTCAAGCTGGCTAAAGCTGTTTGATAAAGGCTCCGGCCGTCTGTGCGTTCGGTTAAAACATTGAGCAAAAGGACAAACGGCACAAGTAAAACGGCCGTTTCATGCACCAGCACCCCCAACAAGAAAATAAGGGGAAGCCAGCCGCGTCGTTGGGCTGAAACATTTAGCCCCAGCAAAATAAAAAACGTGGCGGTCAGATAGGGGTTGTTGCCATAAATGGCAAGGGCTTGATAGGCGAATGGGAAGGTGGCAAAAAGCAGTCCGGCCGCCAGCGATTGCCATTTGTTTTCAGAGATGCGCCAGATCAAACGAGCGACTAAAGCAGCGTTGAGCCCGTGCGTCACCACATTGATGAGGTGAAACAAAAAGACCGGGTATCGTCCGAGTAAGTTTTGAAAAACGACAATAGGTAGGAACACGAGCGGCCGGTAAAAGCCAAATAGCTCGTTGGGGCGAAAGACACTCAGAATCGTTTGCCCGTCAGCCAGCTGCGTGTGCAGCAGGGTGTCGTACATGAGCGGGAAGTTGAGGGTAGGTGCAAAGAGAAGGCAGGCAAGTAAAAAGGGGAAAGTATAGAGGATGAAGTGGACAGACCGTCTCTCTTGTACAGGAGAAGTCTCTTTATACTTTTCACTTCCTACTTCATACTTATCCATCTTAGGGTCGCCCAAATTCACGGGCTAGCTGCTCGACCGAGAGGAAAATCAGGGTCGGCCGGCCGTGTGGGCATGTGTGCGGATTCTGGCATTGCTCAAGCTGCTGAATCAGCGACTCCATCTCTTGGCGCGATAAGGTTTGCCCCGCCTTGATTGATGCGGTTTTGCACACCCGTCGAATGATCTTGTCTTCGACCTTTTGCTGCATCGGGTTATCCCCCCGCTCTAAATCAGCAATGATGTCGAGAACGACACGTGTGGGGTCTTGATGGGCAACGACGGCCGGAACAGAGCGAACCATGTAGGCGTTGGGACCAAACGGTTCGATGCTAAAGCCCAGATCGCCGAGCGCTGCGATATTACTTTCTAGCAGTGTCGCTTGGTCTGGGGACAGATGGACGGCCGCACCTGCGACTAATCCCTGTGATGGGATTTCTTGACGAGCATGGGCGGCCATAAAATTTTCATACTGCACTCGCTCATGGGCCGCATGCTGGTCGATCATAAACATCCCTTCTGGCCCTTCGGTGATGATGTAGCTAGAGCCAACTTGACCGATGACCCGCATGATGGGCAGTTTGTCACCCGCTAGCTCGTTTTGCATTTGGGTCGCGGGGCCGCCGTTTGCCCCCGCATCTTGCCCAATGATCGGCTGTGGCGCATTGGCGTAGCGGGGCAGACCCAGCCCCATCTGCCCCTGTGGGTCCGGTTCAAAGCGGCCGGGTTCTTGAGGATGACGCAAGGCATATTCCCAGCTCTTATCCCCTTCGCTGCCTGTGCGGCTAAACGCCTGGTTCGGTCGCCCTTCCCAACCGGATGGCTGGGTCAGCGACTCGAAATGACCCGGCCGAATCGAACGGACAGGGGTGTCGGCGATAATCGTTTGGCGGACCGCTTTTTGCACTTTGCCAAAGATTTGCCCCGCATTGGTAAAGCGTACTTCGGTTTTGGTAGGATGCACATTGACGTCAACTTCGTTGAGCGGCATGTCGATAAAGACGACGGCCAACGGATACCGACCGATCGGTAATAGGGTGTGGTATGCCTGTACCACCGCGTAGGTTACGTTTTTGTCTTTGATCCAGCGGCCGTTTACAAACAGGGTGATGTGGTTCCGGTTGGCCCGATGGATAGATGGCGGGGCGGCGTAGCCGGTGATGGTGATGGGGGAAGGGGCAGCTAGTGGGTCGGTAATCGGTAGGTCAGTGGCCGGTGAGTCGGAAGTTGCACCAACGGGGAGCAGTTCACGAGCGATTTCGGTTCCGTAGACTGAGACTAAGACATCGCGCAAGCTGCCGCTGCCTGTGGTCTGGAACGAGATGCGGCCGTCATGGACCAATCTAAACCGAATGGCCGGGTAAGCCATGGCGTATTTGGTTACAAATTCATCGATCAGCCGCTTTTCCGTGGCGACGGTTTTTAAAAATTTTAGTCGAGCAGGCACATTGAAAAAGAGGTTTTCAATCGAGATGACGGTCCCTTGAGGAGCCCCCACTTGGTCTTGTGCACTAATTTCGCCGCCGCTCATCTGTAAGCGGATGCCAGAAGTTTCGCCATGCGAACGGGAGACGATGGTCACGTGGCTAACGGCCGAGATGGCCGCAAGCGCTTCACCTCGAAAGCCTAATGTCGAAATCGCTTCAAGCTGCTCTGACGATGTCAGTTTGCTGGTGGCATGACGCCGAAAGGCGGTGGCGACTTCATCGGCCGGGATGCCGTGGCCGTCATCCGCGATTTGGATCGCTTTGCGCCCACCTTCACGAATATCGATATTGATGGTGCGTGCACCGGCATCGATGGCGTTTTCGACCAGTTCTTTGACGGCAGAGGCTGGCCGTTCAATCACTTCACCGGCCGCAATTTGGGAGGCGAGTTGTTCAGATAAAACTTGGATGGGCATGGGGTATTTTACCAAAGTTCTGCCGTTTGGGTGAGCGTTTGTTATGTCTCGTTAGGGTTCTTCAGAAATGGGGCTATCTGTGCGGGATCAATCCCGCAGTTAAACTAAAAAGCCCGATGAATCGGGCTGATACAGCTTATCGATACCTATCGACTGATCGATGAAATTCTATCTTATTTCATTATCGAGTTGTCAAAAGTAATCACCTGCTCTTCCCCATCTTCACCCGATATCGTTTGTTTCTTGAATTGCCCGTGCGTGTAGGTGTCGATGACTTTCTCCCAAAATGTTTTTGAAGGCTCATTGGCACCAAACTGTCGGACTTCCCACCGGCCGGGGAATTTTGCAAAAGTTTCAAGTGCGGCCGCGGTACCAACCCCTTTCCCCCGATATTTTCGCATGACAAAAAACTCACCCACCGACTTGGCCGTTCCCATTTCGAGTACAACAGAATAGCTGTTGATCAGCACAAATCCGGCCAGTTGATTATCGATTTTGATGAAGTAGGGGTGACGGCCGGGCTCGGTCCAATAATGATCAAGATAGTCGTATCCGTAATAACCATGTTCGTTGACATCGGCCAGATCATACTGGCTAAAGTCATACAGATAGAGCTCTAAGAGCTGGC
>JAHDEB010000342.1 GCA_020629055.1 Chloroflexota bacterium | reverse complement strand
TTTTCATAGGTTATCGAATATTATCGCAACATGGAACTCATTCAAAAACGACTAACGGCCGAGTATGAGTCTGAGGCACGCCAAATTATAGAAGCCGGGCTCACCCAACATTGGGGAACATATGATGCCTCGTTTAACCCAGACGTTACCCATTTGCTTGCCCACTACGGGGATCGGCTGCTGACATTTTGGCTGAACGGTGAAATGGTTGGCACGGCCGCTTGGGGAGAGGTTGACGCGCAAACAGTATTTTTTACACGGGTGTCTGTTTTAGAAAAATTTCAGGGGCAGGGGCTAGGCGGCCGGATCATGCAGATGGCGGAGCAAGAGGTTGCTTTACTCGGGTATAAATTCGCAGAGTTAGAAACCACGACCGATTGGGCGCAGGTGGTCCGTTTTTATCTCAAATTGGGGTATGCGATTACGCACGAGTTGGACGGGGACAGCTATTTTCGCAAGGCTCTAGGATGAGAGTAGACGAACTTTGAAGACCAGACAGGTTTTTGAAACCTGTCTGGTCTATTGGGGACCCTAAATTTCGATTTTGTGATCGGCCAAATGGTCGTTTACTTTGACCACTTGCCCTGTTTTAATCGACTCTTGTGCGGCCGAGGCGACCGCGATCGACCAAAGCCCTTCGAGTGCTGTTGCCGTTGGGGTTTCAATGCCGTCGATGTTGTTCACAAAATCAACGTGCTCCATAAACGTCGCCCCATGATGCCCGCTCCGTTCAATCGGGGCCGGATAGTTGGGGGTAATGCGCAGCGATGGGCTTTCGTCTGCGCGTAAAATGTCGATACCGGTGCCAGAAGATGACTGTGGCAAGAAGTCGACTTTTTCCCACGCTTTCAGATAACCGTCATCGCCACAAATCACGAGTTCTTCGTAAAACATAGGGGCAAACATGCATAAGTTAAAGTTGGCACGAACCCCATTTTCGTAGTTAATGATCACCATCGCGTTATCCAGAATGTCAGACTTTTTACCGTCATATTCAAATTCGGTAAAGTTGACCGCTTGGCTGCCAGAGGCATAGACGTCGACCGGCCGGCTGTCTGCAAACAGATTGAGCAAATCAAAATAGTGACAGCATTTTTCTACGAGCGTGTCGCCAGAAAATTCTGAGAATTTGTTCCACTGGTTGACTTTGTCTAAAAATGGAACCCGGTGCTCAGCAATGCTGACCGTTTTGATATCACCGACTACCTGTGATTTCCCCATCACTTGGTTGATCGTTTCCCGATAGGTCGGTTTATAACGATATTGCAGACCGATCTGAAAAACGGCCGGGTATTCTTCCCCGATCTCGTAAATCGTGTACGCATCTTCAAGCGTGGTAGCAATCGGTTTTTCCAGCAAAATGTGTTTGCCTGACTCGATCGCCTTTTTGACAAGGTCGATGTGTGTGTAATTCGGGGTAGCGATAATCAGCCCATCTACTTCTGGGTCCATACAAGCGGCTTCCAGAGATTGATGCACAGTTAGCTCATCGTCTGAGAATTGAGCGAACTGCTGCTGGGCACCGACGACGCTCCCTTCGTTCGGGTCATAAATGCCATTAATGGTGGCACGCCCCTCCAACATCGTGACGCGGATGTGCTCTTGCCCCATCGTGCCGGTCCCGATGACATTAAATTTGTACTTTGGCTCGTCAGATGCCAGAAAATATTTGTCCCCATCGGGCAGGTAGCTAAAGCGGGGGTTTTTGGTGAACAACCGAGAGTTGATCATTTTGCCTTTGTTCATGGATTGACCTCGTTCTATTTTCGTTTTTTATCGTCATTGCTCAGCATACCAAACCCTTTCAGCAGATTGGGCCAGCTTTTAGCGACAAGATTGCGTTGAATGCATACCCTTGTGTCAAACTGTACCAATCTAAGGGAAATAGTAGAACTGTTAAACAATGACTTTTCGCCTATCTGACATGAAAATCACTTTTGCCTATCAGTGTGTCAAATATCGAATATTTCAATGATTGAGCTTGTGTCCCCCGGCCATTTGCCGGCCGATAAGGAGCACATTGCCATTAGATTTTAAAACGGCCGATGCATTCGGTCCATACAGGTTTCTATTGTGCTGTTTTAAGTCAAGCCACTGAACGGTACAATTAAACGAAAATTCGGCTTGGAAGTATTATCCAGCCGGTAGCGACAGCTCGCTGCCATAACTAAAAATGAAGTTTCAATGAAGTTTTATTGAAAGGATTATAAAAAATGAAAACATATCGCATACCAAATACAGATCTTGAAGTTTCACGTCTAGCCTTCGGGACTTGGCACATGGGGGGCAACTGGGACAAAGTTGCGCCAACGGCCGACATGTTTGATCGGGCCGGTCGTCTGCTAGATGCAGCGGTCGAGAATGGAATCACCCATATCGATTTGGCAGACATTTACACGATGGGCAAGTCTGACCTTGTGGTAGGCGACGCATTGAGCAAACGGCCGGGAATGCGGGAAAAACTGGTTTTACAAGAAAAAGTGGGGATCGTGATCGGCGGCAACCCGGACTTTGGCCCCCCTGGGCGATATGATTTCAGCACAGGGCACATTGTGCGTGAGGTTGAAGCGAGTCTAAAACGACTCAATACAGACTACGTAGACATCTTGGCCCTGCATCGACCAGACCCGTTGTTTGAAGCGGAAGAAGTCGCGGCCGCATTCGACCAACTGCACAGCAGCGGCAAGGTACGCTATTTTGGCGTCAGCAACCACAACTGGGCCCAGATCGCCAACCTGCAAAAATGCGTAGACCAAAAACTTGTGCTCAACCAAGTGGAGCTAAACATCATGCACCATTACATGATTAGCGATGGCATGACGGCCAATATGGTTGACACAACCGCTTACGCAGGTGTAATGGGAACGATGGATTACTGTCGTATGAACGATATTATGATTCAGGCATGGTCCCCGGTTGCCGGTGGCTCTATCTTTAACCCGGGTGAAGATGCGGCCGAGAATGTGAAAGCTGTGGCCGCATTGCTGAAAGAGTTGGCGGCCGAGAAAAATACGACCGCTTCGGCGATCGCATTTGCATGGTTGCTGCGCCATCCGGCCGGTATTCAACCGATTATCGGTTCGCTAAACCCTAGCCGTATTCCAGAAGCGGTTCCGGCCGACGATGTCGATATGAGTCGGGTTGAATGGTACCGTCTGCTAGAGGCGGCGCGTGGTGCAGGGGTGCCGTAGCAATTAACTAACTTTCGCTTATTCAAAGGGGCTGATTGTTCGAAGAAATTCCTGACCAATCAGCCCCTTTTTTTATTCCTCGTTTTACCGGGATTATTGATCAAACCGGTCGGTAGCTTTCATCATCCTAGCCAACTTACGCAAAGACCGCTTCCCCATTCGGGAGAAAAAGAAACCAAACGCCCGCTCACCAAATCGGCCTAGCGGCCCGCTCCATTCATAGGCATAAGACCATGCGAGTTCGCAGCTGGTTTCACTGAGGGGGGTCAGCGTGTAATCTTCAGCAAACGCAGCAAGCGGAAGCGTCGTCTGATCAAATCGAAACCCGATACGATGTGGTTTGTCCCAAACCAAGAAAGATTCATCGATGCTTTGCCCGTTGGCGATCACAGTTCGAGTGGTACCAACCCCAAATGGTTTTTCACTGGTCCATTCGACCTCAATTCCTAACCATTCTTTCCATGCGGCCGCATCTTCAAAAGATGCGAAAACCGCTTGGGCCGGTTTCTTAATCACCTGTTTCAAGGTTGTTGAGTTTGGGCCGGTTAAAGCATACTCTCCGTCAACCGCCTGCAACGTTCTAATTTTTGCCATTAAATCTTCTCGGGTTAAATTTTTATATTGGGGAACAACTTTACCACGTCATTGGGCACAACAACAGCCATGATTATCTCGTTGGTTCTAGTGTTTGACCCAACAAAGATTGCTAGGTTTTAAAACGGGGCAAACACTTTAG
>JAHDEB010000085.1 GCA_020629055.1 Chloroflexota bacterium | reverse complement strand
GCGAAATCGTTTTTAATCACCCGTTACATAAGAACTGCTTAAACTCTAAAGAAAATGTGACTATTCAGGTGTCTTTATGCTTCTCGAGAGGATCAACAGTATTTACAGGATGAAGAGCAAAATAATCCTGTTGATCTTGTTAATCCAGTCGAAAGAACTGGGGCACCTGTATAGTTACAAGAAAAATACTAATTCGGAAACCTTCGAATTAGCTCCCCAAGATAAGGTCTTGGGCCACGATCAGAGGATCTTCCGGGATGAGATCGGCCGTTATTGCCGCTCGTATATGAGTCTAGATTCTCAACTTGATAGATTTGCTTGGTATTGGCCGACAGTTCGTACTGTCGGTGAATCCTGGCCATACGCTCCATCAAAGTTGGATCGCCCGTTTGCTCTGCCAGATTCATAAACATCTTCAAATCAATCTCGTTCAAAATCGATTGCAAATGGAATCGAGGCGGCAAAATTTCTTTTAGAAGGACTTCTTCTTTTAGAAATGTTACTCCAGCCCAACGAAGTGCGCCCGATAACCGTTGAAAAAGTTCTCTTTGAATATCAAGCTTCGCCTGTGGTGTGGTTAACTCGCTACCTAAAAATCGTCCGCTAATCAATCGCAGAGCACTATCCGCATGTTTGCGTAAAATCTCTTTTAGTACTCTGCCCGGCAAACGGGCTAATCCGGGCTGGATGTGCCGACGTGTCTCACAAGGGTTATGCATATAAACCAAGTCGATCATTATCTTATGCGGCACCTTATCGGCCGATAAAACATTCTTGATCTCGAATTCGGCCGAACGGATACCGGTGTGAATCGTACCCAAAACCTCTTCGTACGGGTTGATCCAAAAATGGCCGGGACCTTCGAAACGATCAAACAAACCATACCGTAAAATTGAGGCAACTTTGTTATCTTCGATGAAACGAAAACCACAATTGTAACCAAATCTGGTTTTCGTAATGACCTTTCCTACTGCGTTCATGTGTGCTCAAATCCTTGAATGAAAGTGCTGCAACAGCTAAGTATCAAAACATTATACGAAGAATACGAAATCATCGCAGGACTACCAATCCATCATTCCCTGCACCATCTGCGTTTTATAACGAACCCGTTAATTAACTACAGATGGTTGTTTATCCTCTAAGGCGGACTCCAGAAACGAGTCCTAGAATAAACATGAGTAAACCTAAAATAACCAATAACTCGAATGTAATATAGATCTGCATTTGTTTTTCCTCCACGAATATATAGGACCAGAAACCCTTGCCGATTATCGGCCGGTGACGCGCATCGTATAAAATCTATAGCGATACGGGTACTTCACCCGATATTTTATCGGTCGGGTGTTTTCTATGTAATCCAATATATCAGCTTAACAAAAAAATGTTGTCACAGCCTGGTGACAGTTGTTTCACGATCGATTACAAAAAAATATTCAATTTGGGGAAATTAGTGGGTGCAAAAGCCAATAAATATGGGGCCAGATAGTGGGTATCCAGCCCCGTGTTCCTCTTCCAGAGAATGCCACAGGCAGGCTACACAGGTTTTAAGTAGCAAGATGGGCGAAATTTGCAGGCAAATCCCCCCATTTCCAGCTGTGCCATTTCACAAAGCCATCATGGCTTTCTGGCAATTCTTCCGTAGTAAACTCCCTCTGAGGTAGTCCGGTTACTTCCGCTTCAACTAAATGTAGATGGTATTGAGTGTTTAGGCCTGGGTAGGATGGCGAGGGGGCACTTTCGACGATAGGGGGTAAAGTCGGTTTAATAGATTTAATTTGTTTATCTTCTAGGCGAAGCTCCTCTTGCAAACAACGGAGGGCTGCCATCTTTGCATCTTCATTTGTTTGAAACTTTTCGCTCGGTGGCCATTGACGCTGCCGGGTTCTATCGCCTGAAAGTGTTTGCTTGGTTTCGATCAAGACCTTTTCACCTGATCGAATGATCACCACAGCAACATCCACAACACGGCCGCCAGAACCCAATCGGGCATCTCCAATCTCGATTTCACGCCAAAGATCGTGAATCGTCTTGGTGACACCTTTTCCCCATTCAGAAGAGTCTATTTGATTTTTTGTTAGCCATCCCCTGAGATCCCCCAGGCTTTTAATTATTTGCTGAGTCAATCGAATCCACCTCAAAAAAAAAGCTTTTACCTTATCTTTTATGTATAACTCATATAGCAATATCGTCACAGTTGGGACAACAAGAATTACAAAGATTACACCTAAAAACAGAACCGCCTCTTGCATACTGCGAAACCTCCTACTCAGCACACTTGGTAAAACTTACACCCTAAGAGTAACAAGCTTTTCGGAGTTAAAAATTACAAACAGATCACAACCGCATGACAAAATCGCATAAGCTGTCACATTTATGGCATCTGCTGACTAATCAACCAGCAAAACGTACCCACTGGCAGCAGAAGCACTCGTAATAAAGCGGGCTTGATTGCCACCCGCCTGAACCTTTTTACGCAAACGCGACACATTGCTACGTACCGCTTGCAGCGCTGATGAGTCTTCAGACTTCCAAATGGCGATGGCGATTTCATTTGCGGTGATTAAATCGCCGATACGTGCGTACATAAATTCAAAGACTTCAACTTCTCGCGGGGTCAGCTTTTGCTCCATGGGCTCACCAAAAATATAAATCGTTTTGGTGCCGGTGTCATATTCAAGCGCATACTGATAATCTTTCTTGCTGCTGACATATCTTTCAAAGTATGGGGAAAAAAGAGCTTCGTCTTGATCGATTACCCCCTTTAATAAAAGAGTCTCCTTTGCGGCCGACACAAAATCTTCGTCTTGGGCGCTGATGCTCTTGTCTTTAATTTTGCGATTAAGCCAAAGCTGCTCAGAATGATACAAGCTTTCCCATATTTTCCGGCACTCGTTTTGGATGTATCGATGGTTGAGCAGATCTGCATTCAGCTCCCAACCATCTTGGCAGATTGCGAAGATCATCGCCTTTAACAAACCACCGTGCCCCCCACTGCTGTCATAGAGTTGCGGAAAAATCGCATCGTCAAAGTCAAAAGCGTTCCGCTCAGTAATTCGATCAAGGCTATATTGGGCATCAGGACTCATGTACGGCCGAAGCCCGATCTTTTTCCCTTGAAAAAGCTCTAAGAACTCATCATGATCGGGGTCCGGTTCGGGGATTAGCTGCGTGAGCGACCGTTGGGCGAAAATAATAAACCCCAACCTATATTTAAACTCTTCACGCAGCCCTCTAAAATTTGCGAATAACCGGGCAGGAGCATTGATCAGCATCTTTTCAAACTGGTCAAAAACAAAAAATAAAGATTGATCAGGGTCTTGCATCACCAGCCGAACAGCCCGCCGGAAAATCCGTTGAACCTTCAGCATATCATCCCCGACATCAAGCAGCTCGCTATGCAAGGCGGTCACCTGGGCCGCAATTTGGCGGCTTTCAGGATCACGGCCGAGCATCTCGAGCGGCTCTAGCATTAAGCTGTATACCGTACGGGGAGAAAAATCGACCGCATAATGAAAGTTCACCCGAACCAAAATCGGCCGCTTTTCGTGACCATCAAAATGTCGATCGATATTTTCGGGGTCCAGCACATTATTAAAATGGTTCGATTTCCCGACGCCGCTCATCCCAAGCACTTGGGCGCTTTCTCCGGCCTGAACGCAGGTATAAATTTCTTCTAAATCACTCTCTCTTAAAACTTTCTTTGGCATCATAGCTCAGTCGTAAATTTTTGGGCCAGCAGGGCGGCCGAAAATAGTGCATGCCGCTGGCGCATGCCCACAGATGAACCCAATCGGGATGGAACCATGTCTTGTAACGTCATGACACGCAAAGTATTAAACAACATCCCAGCATAATATTCTGTCATCTCTTCATCCCCATTAATTTCGGCCGCTTGCTTGCGAATGCTGACCAATGCGGCACTCACTTTCTCGTCGCCATCAATTTGTGCTAGGCTTTCGCCTGTGGCGTTAAACTGGTTCGGAAGCAGCGCGGCCGATTCAAACTGCAAGCGACGGACAAGGTTCGTTTCACGATACAAAAAGTACTTCACCGCCGTTTCTAGCTGGATGACATCACGTAAAGCGGGGCCATCCCCCGTTTTAAAGAAATCGATCAACCAAGTATTTGTCTTTTGATCAACAAAAAAGTTACCTTCATTTAAATCGCCGTGGGTAATTGACCGATAATAAATGTCCGGCAATATATTCGCATGCTTTTCAATAAAGACCAAGGGGTTCGGCAATATAAATGGGTACGGAAAATTATTGTTAAAGTCGAACTCAAGGTGGTCGGCATCATAAAAAGAAACAGTCAACCTGTCGGAATTACCTTCAGCTATGATCGTTTCGATGATTTTCTCAACTTCAACCAGCCGTTCATCGGTGTTCAAGCTGAAATGGCGTAGATATTCGGCCGCAAGATCCTTTTTCTCATCTCGGGCTTGATATTTACCCGCATACCACAATCGGCAGGTATTTTGAAACAGATCGGTAATCACCACATCCATCGCATCGGGAGTCAACACATTAAAAGCCTCTTTAAAGCTTAAAACTTTATCCGCCTCATTCCAATCCGACTGCGACCCGATTAAACGGAACTTAATGCCCGCTAGTCGACCAGAAATTTTCATCGAACCTACAACATCTGTTGCTCGCATTCCCAAGAAAGTCTCGACATATTTTGAATAACGATCAAATTCCTGCAGCATATTGTCAACAGGGCCAAATTTAACCACCACATCAGCCCCCGAAATCGGATCATCACCACCACTTTTATAGAACGGAGTAACCCGCACAACGCCTGAGCCACCATAGCCCGACTGGATGTATTTCAACTGCACCTCTTTTTCTAGGAAAAACAGCCTTTTAAATAACCCGTCAAGCTCAAAACGCTGCTTGCGAAAGTTCTGACCCTTGTCAGAGCGAAACCGCTTAACTTGATTAAACAAACTGTCAAATTCGAAATCGGCATTAACTTCTAACGCATGATTGACTTGCACCTCTGTCTCGAAAATATTGTTAATAAAATCGACAAGTGCCTCTGGCCCTTTGTCTTTATTAAATTGATGGGTTTTTCCCGTTTCAACTAAGCCGAATATCTTGGGTTGAAACGCACTCATCAATATCTTGACCATATTTTTATCAAGCAATCTGATTAAATTTAATCCACCTCTATCACCGGGGTTGTTGTCATCCCGCAGACGATAATCAACCAACGCGAGATCGACAGGATTACTGTTGCAGATATCAACCGCTTCAAATTCATCTTGACAGGCATAAACCACATAATTTTCCATGGTCAGAAGGCGCGAAAATCGATGGCGTACATCGAAATCATTTTCTACCAACAAGATGTACCCTTTAATCGCCTGCGCTTCAGTTGTTGATTCTACATATCCGTTATTCATCATTAGCTTTCTCCTCTTCTTCGCCTTCGTCGAGGTAATACAATGGCAATTTAGCCGTCAATATAGTGCCCTTTTCACTTGATCCGCTCAAAGCCAATTCGCCGCTATATCTCTCAAAAACGAACTTGGCCATCAAGGCACCAACCCCGGACCCTTTTGCAAATTGATCGCTATCGATCCGTTCATTTAGAAACAGCTCTAAATGTTCATCCGGGATTCCCGGCCCGCTGTCCTCAATATCAAAGATCAGATATTTCTCGGTCGAGTGATCACGAAATATAATTCGGCCGGTATGGTTCATCGCCTGAACCGCATTCATAATCAGCTTTTCCATCGCCAATTCAAACATCGGTTCATGAATCGCAACCTCAGGCTTATGTTCGCCCAATTTATATTCGATCAAAATACCCTGCTCGTCCTTGGTTAGCCCGCGTACAATCTCTTTTAATCGACCATAAATATGTATCGGCTCAGGATCTTGCTCCATATTCTCGGGCAAAAATCCACGCGACGGGATCGAGTTAATAGCGATTAAAGTTTGGTTGAACTGCTCAATCTGATCCAACACCTCAGGGGTAGGTTGATCAATGAGCCGCTTTAAAATCGCCAAGTCGGTCTTCATCGCCAGCGTTTTTTGGGCCACCGTATGCCACCAGTTCGATCCAAAGAGTCCGCGCCAAGTCAATGTTTCAATCCGCTGAGACTGGCTGATTCTTCGAGCCGTGTAAAAAGCGGTAGAGGCTTGATCAATCAGCTGAGCCAACAGCTTGATCGTTTTCGGATCAAATCCATTAGGCAATTGATGTTCTAAATTCAAAATACCGACCGGCTCATCATTTGTCGGGTTTCGTATGGCGAACACCAAAGCGGAAGCCACTTCTTTTCTAGATGTATTCTTGTAACTCTGCCGCTCGGATACATCTTGGATGTAGACATGATTTGCGTTGGGGTTTTCACGGGCCTGAATCAGAAATTCTGTCACCATGAAATTATTCTTCCCACTTTCATCAAATATCTGCAGCTTGCCAAAATCAGCCTGCCACTGCTTTTCTTCCTCACGGCTTAATCCCCACACCGCCGCACTGCCCAGGCGATTCCCGTTCACATGGCGCATAGTTGCAAATGAAGCACCGGTAATCTGCACCGCCTGTCGGAGCAACACGTTGCTTATTTCGTTCTGCTGAAATCCGGACTGAATAATCCGCCGAGACGCCTGCATAATCGCGGCCGTTTCCAAATCTGACTGCTTAATCGCCCGCAATTGACGCCTATTTTGAAGCGTCACTGCAGCGATTTGGGCGAAAATTTGAATGATCTCTTTTTCACGCGTATGCCATCGGTTGCCCCTTCGTCGATTTACGAACAGCACGCCCAAAGTCTCGTTCTGGTCCAAAAGCTTGACGTATCCGGCCGAGCGGAACCCTTCACGTCGAACAAAGCCACCGCTAAAAATGTGGGTGCGGTCCGCATCGGGTACAAACATTTCAGATGCCAAACTGGCCATCACTCGCTCTGCGGCCGCATAGGGCTTAATCGACATATCTTGCGTGCGCAGATCAACCCCGGCCCGGATCGGTGCGGCAAATGACTTGTCTCGCGCCTGATAAAGATGGAATGAAACATTGTCTAGAGCCAAACGCTCGCGCAAATATTCAGCCAAGTCAGGCAATAAATCCGCTTTTTTAGTAATTTCCAAAACCTCTTCAGCAAAAATTTCAATCTTAGCGATCTCAATCGGGGAAAGAACCTTTCTCCCTTTTTGGTGAAGCATCAGCATGCCTAACGGCCGACTACCAGAACAAATCTTGACGGCAAAAGACTCATTCAGCCTTTCTTTCTCAACAAAGAAACTGGTCAGCCAGCTCAGCTGCTCTGCACGACTCAACTGCTTAATTTCAAAACAGGTCCCACTGCTTGATGTGAGCCACTGTTGTGCTACTGGGGTAAAAACCAAGACATCTTCTGATTTGTTCCCAGACAAGATGTACCAGTCAAATTTAGCCCACTCAGGGTCGTATAAATGGAAGCTGACCAAGTCAAAGTCATTTACACGACGAAACTCTTCGATCTTTTTACGCAATTCTTCGCGAATCGGCTTGATCGGGGCGAATTTACGGGTCGCCTCTACTAAGAAACGTGTTTGGGCCGGTATCGAAATCCGGCCGGACAAGTCGACGTTCTCTTTTTCGATTTCAATCCCTAGCAGACGGGCCAGTTTCTTCAAAAACTCTTTGTCAGGATGATCAAAAACATTGGGCTTTTCACAACCCAATGAGAATACCCCGATGACATCATCCGTCTCTTCTCCTCGGGTGATAGGCACGACCATCAACGAGCGCATCCCGTCCAAATCTTCCCAACGCTCTGAAGTATTAGCATCTCGCACCGAAACGGTCGTGTTGTTTTCAAAGGCCCAACGTTCGGGGGTATCCGTGTCTCCCAGAATCCGAGCATCTAAATATTTTTCAGGGAATTTTTTAGCCTCAGGCAATTCACGTCTAAATTCATTGATGCCCCATTCGTCTTGGAATCCGACAATCGCCCTCGAAGCACCGGTAATTTCCATAATATGGGTCAAGGTATCGTCCCATGTTTGTTCAGTAACCCCCTCAGTGAAAGAGGCCGGTGATGCCCCTTGAATAAATTCTTGAAAAAACTGATCCTCTTGCTTTTTTCGCATGCTGGATTTTGCACGGTCTAAAGTCACTGCGGCCAATGAAAGAAAAACGCCCAAAGACTTTTTGTACTCATGATCAGAATCTGGGTTTGCGTACGCATGCTTATAACTATAAAAAAAGACAGTAAACCCCACCGGTTCTGAGTCACGGCCGCGCAGGCATCGAACAATCATTGATCGAATGCCAGAATCGTAAAGCTTGCTGGTCAGTTTTTTAAGCATCGGCCGCAAAGCGATCGCCGCTTCCGCAGTGAAATCATCAAGATTCAACAAGTCTATGGCAGCACTTCTAAATTCAGGTACGAGGATTCGTAAAGCATCGCGGCTGTTGAGAAACGAAAACAGAATCTGTCGCCACAGACGGGCCAGCTCACCTGGATTTTCTGAACTGATCTCACTCCAATCGAGAATGCCACGGCCGAGATCGCCTACAAATTGCTGCCGAGTAGGGTCAACGTTCTGATGCATCGCTTCGAAATAGCAAATTGATGCTCCTTGCGCCTCTGAAATGTTGAGCAAATCGTTTGAAATATTATTAATCGCAACGGTACGGCTGCTCACAAACTGAGCCAAGTTTTGGGCTGAGGTTTCAATTTCCTCAAACTTTTTAAATTGACGCCAGTTGTAATGGTCTGTCGCAGCTAAATTCGCAAACTCCGTTAACATCCGCTCTTCACGAATGCCCCATTTTTGATCAAACTGATGATAAAAATCGGTCAGCACCACCATAACCGCATGGATATCTTGCTTGATATACAGCGGGATTGCGATCAAGCTCTTCCATTTGAAACGGTTAATCAATTCCGGAAAAGGGTAACTTGGAAAGGACACTAAATCTTGTATCAAGATTGAAGATCTGGGCGCATTTGCGAATATGCCTTGGAAGAACTCATCGGTTAACCCACGACAATAATTGATATCTTGGGCAACCCCTTCGATCTCTACCCCATTTGCCCAACCGGTAAATACATCGACCGCCCCTTTTGCATAATTCAAACTATGAAACATGACACCAGAATATTTAAATTGGCTCGTCAATATTTTAGCGATTTGCTTTTTTAGATGTGGCTCATCAGGTGTCTGGACGAGTGAGGCCTGAAGCCGAGCGAAAATTTCCGACGTCTTTTGCTGGAACTGGATCGCATACCGGCGCTCCAAATATATTTCAAGCTCCTCTACTGCGGTTGAGGCTAAAACGTGCCCTGTAATCTGTGCGGATCGAACATATGGCAGCAGTTCTAAGACATCACCCGCTTCAGCAATGACCCAAACATCAAATTTTGATTTTTGTGGGAAATTTGTAAATTGATTGAGCCAATCAAAATCAAAATCACCCTCTGAAGAGTCGATCAAATAAACTTGGTTGGTGTTTGGGGGTAGGTCGGCCGGATTCACCAGCTCATAGGTCAGCTCAACCTCTATACCCAATTGCCTCAACCTGAGTAATAAGTAATCCCATTTCGCGGAATTGGCAGAATAAAATAAAATCCTATAAGGTGACAAGAACTTAGGCTCGATGAGGTCTGAAGGCGCATGCATGCTATTTCTCCTTGGTTTTTCGATGGGCAACTGTAAGCTTTTGCCCGTGAAATGTACGTAAACTCATTTCATTATAGGAAATCTACCACCATCAAAAGTATCTCACCTAACAATCATTTACAAAACTTAGGAAGGATTAATCTTTTTCTGAATAAAAAGAGGGAAAGAAACCCTTTTTCCGAACAAAACTTAAACAAACACCTTTTTATCAAAATTACCTAAAACATAACGACTCAGCCGTGCCGAATCGTTACCAACAAACTATGCCTGAATCACTAGAAAATTATCTTGAATTTGCGAAAGAAATCGCATGGGAAGCCGGCCGACTCACATTAGGCCACTTTCAGACCGGCGTGAGCCCTGAATGGAAAGGGGATGACTCCCCAGTTACCGTGGCTGACCGAGGGGCGGAAAAGCTCATGCGCCAGCGCATTGAGGCCAAATACCCGAGCCATGCGATTTTTGGTGAAGAGTTCGAAGCCAAAGAGACGGCCGGAGCGACCCACCGCTGGATTATCGATCCGATCGATGGGACCAAATCGTTTATTCGGGGCGTGCCTTTGTACGGCGTGTTGGTTTGCCTAGAAATAGAAGGGGAAGCGGCCGTCGGCGTGGCCGGATTTCCTGGTTTAAATGAGATGGTCTATGCGGCCAACGGCCTTGGTTGCTATTGGAACGGCCGGCGGGCCCAAGTCTCGGAAACTCAAACCCTGGACCGAGCAATGATGGCCCATATCGATGCGGCATCGTATGATCGGTATCCGGGTAAAGGAGAAGCGTTCAAGAAGCTATCCAACGCCACCTATTACAACATGGGGGTTTGTGATGCCTATGGGTACGCCCTTGTCGCCACCGGCCGCATGGAAATCTCGTGCGACCCAATTGTAAACAGCTATGACATCGCCCCATTTTTGCCGATTATTCGGGAAGCTGGTGGCTATTGTGGAGACTGGCAAGGAAATGAAACCATTCATGCAGGTGAAGCTCTAGCAACCACAAAGACCCTGCTGCCACAAGTGCTTGAAGTTGTGAATGGGAACTGATCCGATTATCCCGACCCAAATTGAACAGGTAACGGCCGACTGGTTAAGTGCTGTTCTTAATCGATCAATCGACCCCGAAACAGTTCAGGCAGAGAAAATCGGGGCGGACTTTGGGTTTGCGAGTCAGCTGTATCGAATTAGCTACAACCAATCATCTCTCGTGGTTAAATTTTGGCCAACCAAAACAATCGGTACGCGAGAAATTCTTTTCTATCAAAATTTCCACGATTCTGGCAGCCGAATCCCACACTGCTACTACTCTGGATCTAATGATCAAAATCAGAGTGCAATTTTACTGCTCGAAGATTTTCCGCATGCCACGCAAGGGGATGTGCTAAAAAAGCTAAATCTAGAGCAGGCAATAAATCTTGCCGACGCTTTGGCCCAGCTGCATGCCAAATGGCACAATCACGAACTCGTGACATCTGCCTCATGGCTGCACGATGCTCGAACATGGAAGCCAAAAGCGGATTGGATCCAAAGTCGGCGGGAGACGTTTAAGCATCGCTTTCCCGGCCGGTTAAATCAACCGGCCAAGCAGCTGATAGACAATCTAGAGCAAGCGATCAAAATGGGAGAGACACGGCTGAAAAATCAGCCGACAACGTTGCTTCATGGTGATTTTCACCTTGATAATGTCTTGTTCAAAAATGGTTCGGAACCGATTTTGCTTGACTGGGATCGCCCCACGGCCGGAGCACCTGCGATCAATTTAGCCAGTTTGCTTTTTGAAATGATCCCCATTGACCAATTCGACACCGTTCTTGACCATTATTTAGACCGTTTCAATGGGCCCGTCGACAAGACTGCATGGGTAACCGCCCTCAGTGGCGCGTTTATCAGAAACTTCTGTAGGTTAACCTGCGGTATCGCCCGATGGGAACCGACACTCCCCAGGGCGGTGACGATCATTGATGATGGGATTGAAAACGCAAACTTAATGGCAGATTTTTGGCAACAACGTGATCCCGATCTATGACGGTTCAATTCTCCAAAAAAGTGATACCATCCCAAAGAAAATTTAAGATAAACGAGAAAATGTAATAATTCAGCAGTTTGGTTCAGTTTGACAAAAGGATCTATGTTCTACGGAAAGATAAGCTAAAAACTGGGCCAATCTGGCGAAAATAGTTAGGATGCTGAATAAATACGAGAAAACCATGAAAACCTTTGAATATGCGATTATCGGTGCAGGATTATTTGGTTCGGCCGCAGCCCGCTATGTGAGCCAACATTCTGACTCAGTTGCCATTATTGGCAACGATGAACCGGCCAATTGGCAAGCCCACAGCGAGAACTTTGGTAGCCATTACGATCAAGGGCGGATCACTCGCGGGCTAGACTCGAATGCGTTATGGTCAGAGCTGGCCTTGGCTTCGATAGAAGCATACGCAGAAATTGAGGAGCGGAGCCGCATCAAGTTTTATCACGAGGTTGGTTCACTACAGGTTGGCCCGTCTCCACAAAAAACAGACGACTATATCGCCAAAACGGCCGCAGTTGGCTTCGCCCACCAACTGATGTTTCAAAACTATACGAGTGAACAATTTAAAGACGTTCTCCCCAAGATGGCTTTTCCCGAAGGGTTCTCTGTCCTGTATGAAACAGAGCTGGCCGGTTACATTAACCCACGGGATCTGGTCAAAGCGCAGCTAAACATTGCGGTGGGGCAAGGTGCCACGCTAATTCGTCAACAAGCCAACGATGTGTCAGCAGGGAGTGAAGGGGTTACGATCACCCTAAGCGATCGGTCGACCATTCTGGCAGGCAAAGTCCTAGTGGCGGCTGGTGCATGGTCAGAATTCTTGCTCAACCAAAGCTTTGGGTTCGAACTACGGCCTCGCACAATTGTTTTGGCCAGATTAAGCCAAAGCGAAGCTGAGCGACTTAAAGATTTGCCGGCCGCCATTCTGTATTATGATGACCCGGCCCGGGAAGTAGATGGCTTTTATATGCTGCCCCCTATTCAATACCCAGATGGCCACTTCTATCTAAAAATCGGCGGCCACTTAAGAGACCTTGTCCCACCCAAAAGTGCAGAGGAACTTAACGCTTGGTTCAAATCAAACGGGAGCGAAAAAGAAGCAGAAGGGCTAAAGGAAGCGATGTTTGACATGGTCCCAGGGCTGCAGGCAGAAGAGCTAATCACTCGCCCTTGTGTGGTTTCAGCCACGCCAGACGGAGATCCTTTGTGGAAAGAGCTTGTTCAAAACCAAATTTATATTTGTGCAGGCGGGTGTGGTGCCGGGGCGAAATCTAGCAATGAAATCGGCCGACGTGGGGCGATGATGATGCTCGGCTCAAATTGAGGTCTATGGCAGATTAATCTGCAGCAACCGGCTGATTGGCCAACCCAACAGCATCTGCCAGCATCTCGTAAGATCGTGTGCGATGGGCGAAATCATAGGTAATCGTAACCGTCATAATTTCATCTACCTGCCATTCATCCGCCACATTTTCTAGGATCGTTTTAACCTCGGCCGGTGTGCCGATTGCTGCATGACGCATTCGGTTTTCGATAAAGGCCCACTCTTGTGCCGAGTACGGATATTCGGCCGCTTCCTCTGGTGTAACAGTCCCTTCAACTTTTTGGCCGGTCGCAAATTTCAGAAACGTTAAACTGCGAGAAAGTGCCAGTCTAAACGCCTCATCATACGTATCAGCCACCATCACATTCATGGTTAAGATCGTTTTAGGTTTTGCTTGATATTCGGAAGGTTGAAAATTATTTCGATAATATTCAAAGAGTGCGGGCACCATTTTGTTGTTTATAAAAAAGGCGAAATTATAGGGGAGTCCAAGCTGGGCCGACAAAACAGCACTATCTTGACTTGATCCTAACATCCAGATATCAGGATTAATCGGAGGAACAGGGGTCACCTTCGGCCGATAGCTACGATCGTGCACCATCTGGGTCAGCTGCTCAACTAGAACGGGGAATCGCTCAAATTTGGGGCGGCCGTCTGTCGCAAGAACCCGCGCCGTTTCCATGTCACTACCCGGAGCCCGACCAATGCCTAAATCGATCCGGCCGGGATAAAGCGTTGACAACATTGAGAATGTTTCCGCCACTTTGAAAGCACTGTAGTGGGGCAACATAATGCCGCCTGACCCGATCCGAATTTTGCTCGTTGCGGCACCAATCGCCGCCAAAAGCACCTCTGGGGCGCTGCCCGCCAAACTGTTTGTGTTGTGGTGCTCCGACACCCAAAAGCGCTGGTAGCCCAAGGCTTCACCCAACTGCGCCAACTCGATCGTTTCGCTCAAGGCATCTGCGGCCGTACCACCTTTGCGGATTGGCGATTGGTCTAAAATTGAAATTTTCATTCCCAAATCCTATGTTTTACCTAGCGATTAAGCCGAGCAAACTTTGCCCCAAAATCAGCTGAATACCGGTCACACTCAACAAAATATAAATAATCCAGTTAAACACATCTTGTCGCACCCGGCCGTTTAGCCAGACGCCAAAGTATACCCCCACAATCACAAAGGGGATAAGGATGAGCGTTATAAACAGATTACCAATCGTTAGCAGCCCCAAAAACCAAAAGGGGATAAGTTTTATCAGATTAATCGCCCAGAAAAACCAAGCGTTTGTCCCCACAAAAATATCACGAGGAAGTTTTTGCGGGATAAGATAAATTTGATAAGGGGGGCCACCGACATGAGCAAGTGTAGAGGTAAACCCGGCCGTTGCTCCTAAAAGCGCCCCTGCCCAGTTAGGCAGACGAACCCCATCTATCTGTTTAAAAACAAAGTCTCGGCTTAGTTGAAACAAAACAAACAGCACTGAAACGATGCCGATCCCGATTTTCAACGGCCGCTCAGTCGATTGTAACTGATCAAACGCGTACCAAGCGATACCGATCCCTACAACAGAAGCAGGGATTGTCACCCACAATGACTTGGAGTCTTTTCGGTCCGCGTACCGGTAAACTGCGACTTGGTCTGCCAAGATTAGCAAAGGCAACAGCAAGGCGGCCGCTTCAGCCACCGGCATGGCCAGTGCAAGCAGCGGCGTTGAAATCGCCCCGACACCGCCCCCAAAGCCGGCTTTTGCGATGCCTATAAAGATTACCGCAATGATGGCGACGACCCAAAAGTCGATTCCAAGCTCTGGCAGGATCAAGCGATTCGACCCTGCACGTGCTGGATGCCGTCAGGGCTGGCGATAATTAAATCATCGACCATTTCAAAGAACAGGCCACTTTCAACGATGCCGACCCGATTTTGCAGTTTCGTTTCAAGGGCTAAGATGTTGTAAATCCGGCCGAAATTCGCATCTAAAATCAAGTTTCCACCGTCTGTTAAATAGGGATTTCCTTCTTCATCTTGGCGCACTTCTACAGTCGCACCTTCAGCTTCGAGAAAGCGCTTTTGTGATTCCCATCCAAAATGGACCACCTCAATCGGTACCGCCCAGGTTTGGCCCAAAAGTGATACTTGTTTAGATGGGTCAACAATGATGACCAAACGCTTGGTCATTTGAGCAACGATCTTCTCGCGCAAAAGTGCACCACCGCCCCCTTTGATTACATTTAGCCGGCCGTCAACTTCGTCGGCGCCATCTATCGTCACATCAAGCTCATCGATCTCGTCAAATGAACCGAGTGGAATCCCGAGACTTTCGGCCTCTTCCTGTGTACGAATAGATGTTGGAATTGCGACAATGTCAGTTAATTCACCTGATTTAATCCTCTCACCAATTCGACGTACGGCCCAAATCGCTGTACTCCCTGTCCCTAAACCGATACGCATGCCTGATTCAATAAGATCGGCCGCAAATTCGCCCGCTTTTTTCTTGAGTGCTGTTTGTTCATCCATACTGTTAATTTTACAGAACGTTGTGGCTATGCGCTTGCACGAAACCACTGATCACACTAATCTCTTGAAAACAATACAGCCTGCAGACAAGATAATTGACTAGGAGATTTTAAATGTTAGGAAAAATACTAGATAACTTCGATGATTTTGACGTCGAAAAAGTAATGAAGGTCGTCAACATGGTTTGGGAAAATCGGGAACGATTCATGGAAATCATCGAAAAATTACCTGAAATGCTAAATGATACCGGCAACAGCATCGAAGCGGCCGGTGAAAGTGCGCTAGCCGCCAGCTCTCTGCTGATGGGAGATAAAAAGAGCAACACACCTAGCGCAGGCAAAATTTCAGAGATGGCGGCCGACGCGCTAGAGCGCTGCCAAGAAGAGATCGCCAACGCGGCCAAAATCATGGAAAAGTTTGGCGTTGAGATCGATGACATCAAAATCCCTAGCTTTAAACCGGAATATAAAGAGATTATGGGCTTCAACGTCATTTCCGGTGTGGATGTAGGCGAAAACCAGATGATCGACAATGCGGCCGGCCGTCTGAAAGATGGATCGGACCGGATGGAAGAGATAAGCAAAGACCTGAAAAATGTTGCAGGGTATTTGCGCCAATTGGGTGGCACCCTGACCAACACGGGGGAAGGCTTAGACAATGTCGGGCACAAGCTAAAAGAAAGTGGTGGCACGCTGCGATCATTGCTTAGCAATTAAAAGCAGCCCGGTCATCGTTTTTAACTCAAATTCATTGGGTAAATAAAAAGAGCCGCCTGATTTAAAACCAGGCGGCTCTTTTTATTTATATCTCAGAAAATTACAGACTATAAGCCAAACCAACACAGCCAGGGCCAACGTGGGTGCCTACAACCGGGGTTAAGTCCGCTTCGATAATTTCTGCGCCAGAAAATTGATCCGCCATCAAAGCGGATAGCTTCGAAGCTTCGGCCGGTGCTGCCGAGTGAATCACGCCGATATAGCGCGGGCTCTGCCCACCCAATTTCTCGTTGACCGTTTCTAGTACGGCCTTCATCGCTTTTTTCTTGGTGCGTACAGATGCGTGAGATTCAACCTTGCCATCTTGAACTGTCAAGATCGGTTTCAAGCTCAGGATCGAGCCGATCAGACGGCTAGCACCACCAATGCGGCCGCCTCTGTGCAAGAATTCAAGGGTGTCAACCACAAAGTAAATATTGGCTTTGCCCACTAATGCTTTCGCTGCAGCAGCCGCGCCGGCCGCATCCGCTCCATCTTCTAAAGCTTTGGCAGCTTCAATAACCATCATTCCCAATGGGGTTGCGGCCGTGCGTGAGTCCACCAGCTCTACAGGAATTTCAACCATGTCCTTCGCTGCAGTTGCTGATTGAAACGTTCCACTCAAATCAGACGAGATGTGGATCGAAACGATCGATTCAGCCGTCTTCGCCACCTCTTCATACAGCTCTACAAATTCACCAGCGGATGGCTGTGAAGTAGCAGGCATCGATTGAGAAGTGGATAGTCGGTTATAAAACTGATCCGCTGTAATATCAATCCCATCTTTCAATGATTGATCATCCCAGTTCACCAACAAAGGGATCACATGAATGTTGTATTTGCTAATCAGTTCCGGTGTTAGACAGCTTGTGCTGTCCGTTACAATTGCTACTTTTGCTTTTGCCATTTTGCCTCAGTCAATTCACAAAACGGTGCCTGATGTTTCACCAGACACCATTTCTCAACTCAAAAAATTATTTTCCGCGTTCTTGTTCAACAAGCACACGCCGCAGGATTTTACCAGAAGCTGATTTAGGAATCGTATCCACAAACTCAACTCGTCTGATTTTCTTATGTGGAGCCACCTGTCCGGCGACCCAGTCCATAATTTCCTGCTCATCAACATCTCCTGCTTTCACAATAAATGCTTTTGGAATCTCGCCAGCCTCTTCATCCGGGCTGGGGATCACAGCAACGTCTGCCACTTTGTCATTACCCAAAAGCAACGCCTCAAGTTCAGCAGGTGCCACTTGGAACCCTTTATATTTGATCAACTCTTTTAAACGATCAACGATAAACATAAAGCCATCTTCATCCATGTAGCCGATATCGCCCGAACGCAACCAGCCATCTTCGGTGATCGTATTCGCGGTCGCATCCGGCCGGTTCAAATACCCTTTCATGATATTCGCCCCGCGCATCCAGATTTCACCCTGCTCCCCAACGCCCAAGTCAGCATGGGTTTCAAGGTCAGCCACCTTAACATCCATACTTGCGACTAATTTTCCGCAAGACGCATAACGAGGGTTGCCATCAGCGTTCGGATTAATCGTGGCAACAGGGCTGGTTTCAGTCATGCCATACCCTTGCAATACACGACAGTTTAGCCGTTTAGAGACCGCCGAAGCCAACTCGTCACCCAAAGGTGCAGCACCCGACGTAATTTCTTTAAACGACGACAAATCAAAGTTGTCTACCACAGGATGTTTCGCCAAAAAGACCAAGATCGGAGGAACAAGGTTCGCTTTGGTGACTTTATATTTTTGAATGCAGGTCAAAAACTCGGCCGGGTCAAATCGGGGCATACTGACAATGGTTGCCCCAACGGCCAAACTCATGTTCATGATGACCACCATTCCATAAATGTGGTAGAACGGCAGCACGCCCATGATCGTGTCGGTGTCATCAGTGAAATCTAGGTCTTCCATCCCTTCAACCTGCTGAATGTTCGCCACAATGTTATGGTGGCTTAGCATCACACCTTTAGGCACGCCAGTTGTTCCGCTCGAATACGGCAGTACAACTAGATCTTCCATCGGGTCGATTTCAACATCTGGCACTGTTCCGGTTGGGTTCATTAGGCTTGCGAATGGGGTTGCGCCATCTACCGGATCAAAGGTAAACACTTCCTCGACTTTTGACTTGTCGGCCGCCTCTTTCGCCTTGTCCAAAAACATTGAAATGGTCAAGATATACTTTGCCCCTGCGTCATTGCATTGATGCGCCAACTCATCGGCCGTGTAGAGCGGATTAGCCGTTGTTACGATGCCGCCTAAAAGGGAGACCGCATGAAACGCTATCGCATATTCCGGCACGTTGGGGCTGTAGATACAAAAGACATCACCCTTCCCAAAACCCTTCGCATGCAGGCCGGCCGCGACAGCTTTAATGCCACCGGCCAATTGGTTAAACGTCAGTGTCCGGCCACTGGGCCCGTCAATCAGGGCCGCTTTGTCTCCAAATGGAGCCATACGCTCTAAAAGATAAGGCGTTAGCGCCACGTTGGGCACATCGACGTCGGGATAAGTACTTTTAAAAATCATGGGGTTTCCTTTTTTTCTGTTAATTTTCTGGGTCTTTTAGTCTTGATCACAAAATCTTAGATTTGTCTATTGTGCAGTTCGTGGCACAATCTAACCAAACCATTTCGCAATCAAATTCAGGTTTTTTCTTGGTGCCTGAGTTTAGCATTTACCATCAATTGAGCAATGACAATTTATAGATCAATTTTTCGAACCGACTTATTCCAAAACCAAACCATTTTGGTGACCGGTGGCGGCACCGGCATCGGCCGGGCGATCGCGCACGAACTAGCCTCCCTTGGGGCCAACGTGATCATCGCTTCACGCAAAACCGAACCGCTAGAGCAAACGATGAAAGAAATCCAGTCGGCCGGGGGCAAGTGTGCCATGTATACGGTCAATATCCGGAACGAAGAAGCGATTAACGCGATGTTTGACGAGATGCTCAGCGACCACGAAACAATTCATGGGCTTGTGAACAATGCTGGTGGTCAGTTTCCTAGTCCGGCTGAAAACATCAATCAAAAAGGATGGCATGCGGTCATTGAAACCAATCTGACCGGCACATTTTTGATGAGCAAAACCGCCTATAACCGAGCATTGCGTCAAAATAAAGGGTCAATCGTCAACATTGTGGCGGAAATGTGGAACGGCTTTCCAGGGATGGTGCACACCGGCGCAGCGCGGGCCGGTGTCGCCAACATGACCAAAACCCTTGCGGTCGAATGGGCCAAAGATGGGGTAAGGGTCAACTCGGTTGCGCCAGGCGTGATCCACGGCCACGGCATTACCCAGTACGATCCAGCATTTATCAAAAGCTACGTCAAAATGGCAAGTGCAGACATTCCGGCAAAACGCTTAGGAACCGAAAGTGAAATCGCCTCGGCTGTCACTTATCTGCTATCCCCGGCCGCGGCTTATGTGACAGGTGAAACGCTAAAAGTAGATGGTGGCAGTTCGCTTTGGCGCAAAACTTGGCAGATTGATGATCATACAAATTCAGACAAATTTGATGGATTTGAACCCTAACCCAAACTGCCTACATCTCGCCTCCCAACAGCCACCTAAGAATCTTTGAGCCTACAGGACCCCTATGCTAAACTGCGACGCTGTGAATAAAACTGTCGCTAAAAAAGCCAAATGGCTCATTCTTGCCCATCTTTTGGGGCTTATGCTCATCATCAACGGTTTCGCTGCCCCCGAGGTCCAAGCGCAAGACCCCGCGAGCGAAATTTTTCAACTTGTCAATAATTTTCGGGTTTCCCTAGGACTTCAACCATTTACATGGAACAACCAGCTCGCGGCCGCCTCACAGACTCAAGCCAACTGGCTGCTAGCCAACCCCAGAAACTTTGTGCACACTTGGCCTGACGGAACCACAAAAGAAATGCGGGCGGTTGCGGCCGGTTATAACGGCCGTGTCGTTGAAAACATTGTGGGCGGATGGCAGATGACACCCCAAAGAGCTTTAACCTGGTGGCAAAATAGCCCTCCCCACTACAACACAATTACCAGCAGCTTTTACGTCGAAGCGGGCACCGCATTTGCGGGCAGCGGAAATAACCGACGCTATGTTATCGTTGTGGGTAATCGGGGGGCGTCAGCAGCCGCAGCGCCACGAGCACCAGAGCCTGAACCGATTTTTGTAGAGCCGGTTATCTTGTCAGAACCGGACAGCACCGGCCAAATCGTACACACGGTAGGCAAAGGGCACGCCCTTTGGACACTGTCAGCCTATTACGAGGTTGAATTATCAGACTTGCTTTTATACAACGATATGGACGAAAACAGCCTGGTTAGTGTTGGGGATGAAATCATTATTCAACCGGCCGATGGCTGGGTCCCACCTCCCACACCGACGCCACCGTTCAGTGTCGTCGTGCAAAATGGGCAGACTTTATGGACCATCGCGGCTATCCACAAAATAGAATTAGCAGACCTACTATTGTTCAACGGACTTAGCCCAGACTCGCTGATAAGCGCTGGGGATGAAATTAAAATTCGATTGCAGCCGGGTGAGCAACCACCAACATTTACCCCCACCCCAACGCCGGTCCAAAAATACGTTATTCGCGAAGGGGATGCAGCATGGTCGATTGCCGCCCGTTACGACATCTCTCTAGATCAACTCTACGCGTGGAACGGCCTACCGGCCAATCCGCTGCTATCGGTCGGGCAAGAACTTTGGGTCGTAGACCCGGGCGGGGCAAGCGCGACCCCTGCAGCACCAACCGTCGATCCAACAACGGCACCAGTAACGGCGTCAGATGTTTCACCTGTCATAGAAGAGCAAGAGGGCAACACAACAGTGGTTATCTTGCCAACTGTTACACCGGCTGAAGCATTGGCCCAAGTCAATGATGCGGAACAAACAGCAACACCGGTTGCTGTCGCAGACAACACTGCTGAAGAACTGTCAACAGATGAAATAAATACAACTCAAGGTCAAGAAGAGCCAACGGCCGATGTCGTTGTCATCGATCCGGAAAGCCGACCTGCAACCGCAATCAATTGGCCGTTGATTTTAGGCGGTTTGGCCGCCCTCTTCTTACTTGCTGGTGGATGGATGTTCTACCAGTCACGCGAAATGTGACCTATTCGGCCGCGGCTTCCTCATCCGCATCGACCGATTCAGGTGCCATTGTCGCCGTTTCCGACTCTGGGTTTTCTTCTTCAGTCTCGGCCCCAACATCTGACTCTTTGACCCCACAATAACGCAAAATCATCAGCGCTAAAGTCTTGGTGCAAGTCTTTATATCCTCTAAGGGCACATACTCATCCGGCCGATGGGCCAATCGCACATCCCCAGGGCCAAACATGATCGTCGGTGTTTCACCCTCATTGACCAACAGTCGCATATCGGCCCCGTAAGTCATGCCACGGACCGTAGGCCCAATGCCGGTAATATCGCCAAATGCATCTTCAGCCGTTTTGATGATCGGATGGTCGATATCAATCTCGGCCGGGTCAAATTGCCCACCCCACCATTCAACCACAGGCGGGTTCTCTCGCAGCCACAGGTCAGCCTGAGCAACGTTGTGCACCACCGCTTCAAAAGCGGAACGTGCTTCGGCCAAATCTTCACCTGGCTCAATCCCATATCGCCCTTCAAAGGTCAAGGTTTCGGCAACGGTTGACGCCCAATTACCAGCCTGGATCACTCCACAGCAAATCGGGTACGGTGCTTCATAATCTTTAAAATACGGATGGGTCACCCCTCGATTTCGCATCCCCTCATAGGCCAAAATCGCCTGATACACCAAAATAAACTTTTCAAGAGGGTCAACCCCTTCAAACCGCATCGCCCCATGGGCCGCTTTCCCTGGAATCGTGATCTTAAAGTTGAAACAACCTGCCTGAGCCGGAGCGATCATTAACTCGGTCGGTTCCATGATGACAGCTGCGTCAGCTTTGTGACCACGAACCACGGCCGCTAGCGTCCCACAGCCCCCATCTTCTTCTCCGCTGACAGATTCGACCAAGACCTTTCCATCAAGTTCAATACCGGCATCCATGATCGCTTTAACAGCAAAGATGGCGCAACACAAGCCCCCTTTCATGTCAAGCGCCCCACGCCCGTAAACACGGCCGGTCGCTTCATCAAGGGTTGCCCGCCACGGGTCAAAGTTCCATCTCTCCAGTTCACCAGCAGGCACAACATCGGTGTGACCATTCATCAATAACGATCGGCCGCCCTCATTTCCCCAGCTGCCCACAACCCCCACACCCTCAGGTCGCTCAACTTCGGCCGAGTATTTCGGATGGGTTTTTAAGGTATCAAAATCGATGGCCCATTCATCAACCTCAAAATTTAGCTCACTCAGTTTCTTTGCAACCATTCTTTGCACATCGGCCTCTTCAGGAGTGCCATCCAAGCTTTGCACCGAAACGATCTCATCTAAAAATTTTAAAAGTCCATCAAAATCAATCTGATCTAAAACCAATTGTTCTCTTTCTTTCATTTAATCTACATCCTTCAAGCGGTTAATGCGTAATGTGGGTCATGGTGGTGTGACCATTGGTTAATAAAATAGACTGTTGTCCCGGTTGTGCGTACAATAACCTTGTTCTAAATTATAACATGGACAAGCATTGGGGTAGTTATGGAAACAAATATAGAATCGACAACACCAAAGAAAAAACGCTTCCGCGATATTATGAACATGAACCTCGAAGATTACACGATCGGGGAAGAAATCGCGCACGGTATTACACACGGCATCGGCACAGGTTTAGCAATTGCAGGCTTAACGCTTTTAGTCGTTATCGGCGTCAACCAGGGGGATACCCGACACGTTGTTGCCTTTAGTATTTATGGTGCAACACTGGTCCTACTTTACCTAGCATCTACCCTCTATCATTCACTGCAAATTAAAGAAGTGCGACGTACGATGAAAATCATCGATCATGCAGGTATTTATCTATTGATTGCTGGCACTTATACCCCGTTTATGATATTGGGGGTTGGCACTTCTACCGGATACGCCGTCTTGGCAGCGGTGTGGATACTTGCTGCGATCGGCATTGTCTTTAAAATATTTTTTATTAATCGATTTGAATTGGCCTCTACGATGGGCTACTTGGTCATGGGATGGCTTACTATTTTTGTCTGGAATCAGCTTGTCCAACAAGTCCCTCCCCAAGGGGTCTGGCTTCTGGTTGCTGGTGGTGCCAGCTATACAATCGGAATTATCTTTTTCTTGTATGAAAAAATGCCCTACAATCATGCGATCTGGCACTTATTTGTGTTAGGTGGCAGCTTTTGCCACTTCTTTGCCATGTTCTATCTGGTATAGTCCAATCGACCAGCAACTTAATATAGATATCCAAAATGTAACTATACAGGACGCCCCACGTTGCTCGATAGATTGGTCCAGTTTGACACAAGACGATGCGTTGAACGAATCATCTAACTAAAAACTGGCCCAATCTAAGGAAAATATTAGCACCACCTGTATAGTTACTCCAAAATAATAAATAGCCTGTGCATGATTAATAGTCGTCTATCAATTTGAGGAATTTTCGGA
>JAHDEB010000084.1:16448-23851 GCA_020629055.1 Chloroflexota bacterium | reverse complement strand
TTATTCAGCAGTTTGGTCCAGTTTGACAAAAGGATCTGTGCTCTGCGGAAAGATGAGCTAAAAACTGGGCCAATTTAGCGAAAATAGTTGGGGTGCTGAATGATTGCTAAAACTTAAAGTTTAGCCACACCAATCATCGAATCCCGCGAAACCAATTTGGTCAACTCATCGGCCGACAAGCCATCCGTCCCTTCCGGCCGTTCGGGCAGCACCAAATAGCGAATTTCAGAATTACTGTCCCACACACGCACCTCAACCGACTCATCTAACTCCAACCCAAACTCACTAAGCACCTTGCGTGGTTCACGCACCACTCGGGACCGATACGCGTATGATTTATACCAATTGGGGGGCAATCCTAACACCGGCCACGGATAGCAGGAGCACAGCGTACACACGACCACATTATGGGTTGAAGGACTGTTTTCAAGCACCACCATTTTCGCCCCTTCTTTGCCCGAATACCCCATATCGGCAATAGCGGCCGTTCCATCCTCTAGCAACCATTTTTTATAGGATGGGTCGCTCCAAGCACGCGCAACCACACGTGCCCCGTTCATCGGCCCGATATCTTCCTCATACTGTCGCACAATTTCGTCGATGACATCAGTTGAAATCAACCCCTTTTCAATCAAAAGCGACTCCAGCGCCTTCGCGCGAATCTCAGCATCGGCCGATGAATGTGCATGATGATGATCGTGATCGTGTCCCATAATTTTTTCCTTCTTAAACTGAGGTTTCCAAATAGCTCTCAAACATATCAATATACAAAACTTGATTCGGCTCCGCCTCGTCACCCCAAAGCTCACGCGCCTCAAACTTTATCCGATACAGCGGTTCAATCGCGTGCTCTTCCCCGGCCGGAGGGGTGTCATCGACCCGCCAGTAATCATAATAATGATCAACAACGCCCAACTTGCCCCGGCAATAACGTGGCAGCCGCGTATGCCCCACCGGATGCATATTTTTAGCGCGGATCATATCCCCCGCTTTAAATTTGGGTGGGTTTGGCTGCGCAGGGTCTGGCGGCTGCTGCTTAACAAGAGATTGCAAGGCACGTTCTAGCTTCTCAGCATCTTGAACAACAGGGGGTTGCTCATCCTGATGTTCAGCAAAATATTTTATCTTCGCCTCAAGCTCTTGTTGCGTAAAAATCCCTTTCTCTAAAAGCCCCTGAGTCCGTGCATGCATCCACTTTTCATAATAAGACGCCGACAGATAATCGGCCGGGTCCATCTTTTCGATCATGTAGCGAAAGCCACCCGGCACGCCGACCGGCGTATACATCGCCATCGCATACACACGCCCTTCCCAAGCAGCATGGAAAACCGGCTCATTCTCCTCATACGGAATCTTCCCAAACCCATGCATGCCCCCCATATCATGAATGCTATTCATAAGACCTCAGTCACTCAGCGAACCCAACAAAGCATCCTTCGAAGCCACTAAATGCGCCTCCAAAAGTTGACAAGCCAACTCTATATTTTTATCTTCACACGCCTGCAAAATCCCCAAATGTTCTTTTTGTGATCGTGCTTGATAGGTCAACAATTTATTGACCACAAAATACCGTGTCGAATTAATATACAGCTTCTCAAAAGAGTGGACCACATATGGCATGTCGGCCGGGGCATACAGCGCCATATGAAACTCCCAATTCAGCCGCATCCACTGATACGCATCGGTCTCATGATCGATTAAACGGAGCGCATTCTCCGCCTTTACCAAATCAACCGGTGCAAGATTTGGCACCGCATGCCGCAATAACAGCGTTTCCAATGCGATACGCATCAAATAGATTTGTTCCGCCTCAGCCATCGACAAGGTTGAAACCGTCGCGCTGCCGTTCGATTGAAACGTAATCAACCCGTCCGCTTCTAAACGATGTAGTGCCTCGCGCACCGGAATTTTGCTGACCCCAAACTGATCCGCCAGCTTGCTTTGGTTCAGCTTCTCGGCCGGATTTAAATTCCCTTGCAAAATCTCATCCGTCAACGCCTCAGCGATCTGCGTCGAACTATTCGAAATCCGTGTCAAATTTTTAAAAAATCCCATAAAACCAAACCCTTATCTCAACTTACAAACTCACGTAACGCACTTTTCTGACATAGACCAGTCAGGTTATTGTGCATAATCGCTCTAAAAACCTGAGAGAAATGGAAACCTGACTGGTCTCTCACGATTAACATCAGTTATAAAATATGATCGCCTGTTAAATTCTTCTCAATCAAAATTTCAAGTCATCAAACCCGTATCAGTGAGCAATCAAAAATCACAATTTCAACCCAACCCGTTCAATAATCGACTCAAACTCATCCTTCGTTAACTGATCTAGTTTCAAGCTGGGCGCACGTACATAATCGGTTTCAAATATTCCCCTCTTTAGATAGACGTGTTTGCGCAACGGCAACCCCAGCTTCGGCTGGAATTCATATCGAAACAACGACGCCGTCTTATCAAACAGAGCCCGTGCCCCGTCCTTATCGCCACTGTCAAACAGCTCGAAGATCTCGACCAGTAAATCAGAAAACGAGAACCCCGAAGCGATCCCCAATGCGCCACGGTCCAGCTCTTCCATGTAGTAAATCGCCCCTAGGCCACCAAACACCCCAACACTCCCGGCCGACTGTTCAATCACGGCCGTCGTTTTCGGCCCCACCGGATAATCTTCCTGTTTAATATAAGGGCAAATCCCATCACGCCCCAATCGGCAAATCAAGTCAACCGAAAGCGTCACCGTAAACGAAGTGGGGTAATCATGAATGATCACCGGGATCGAAATCGCCTCAGCCACCGTCTTAAAATGCTGATACAGTACTTCATCATTTTGTACATTGACAGGGGCCACAAACACGGCCGAGGCCCCCAATTCATCCGCCATTTTCGCCTGCTCTACACACCCCATCGTGCCAAAAGCCCGCACCCCAACCCAAACATCAAGGCCTCGCTCCCCCTCCACTGGAGCCGCTTCTTCAAGCACCGTTTCCAGCACCAGCCGCCGCTCACCTTCACTCAGGTGTATCGCTTCCCCCATATGGCCCAAAACAGCCACCCCATGCACACCCACCTTTCGCTGATACCGGATCAAGCGCCGCAAACTCTCCACATCCAAAGCTCCATCTGCCAAAAACGGCGTCGGCAAAATCGGAAACACACCCTTAAATCCACTCATAAAAACCTCAAATCCTAAACCTCAGCGACCTCGATGCCTCTGTGTTCAAAAAATCAAAACAACCCAAGAATCAATCCCGTATCAGCGAGAAACCAACAACCCAAGAATCCAATTACTTCAAAATCTCCGCGCCCTCTGCGCTTCTGCATTTAATATCCTTATCGACCAATTCGCCAATCCCGTATCAGCGAGAATCCATCAATCCACACTTCAAACTCTCCTTGTCCTCTGTGCCTCTGCATATAAAAATCAAAGCCCTTTCTCTATTCTCCAAGCTTCAAACTCAGCCTGTGTCTCTTCGTTGGGCGGATAAATCTCCAGCGTGCTGCGCCCCGCCTTCACCATTTCAAGTACATGCATCTCCCGCACCTCCTGCTCATAGCTGGCCATCGCCACCGACTCAGCCACATGGGCCGGAATCGCCACAACACCCTCGCCATCCCCCACAATCACATCCCCCGGTTCAATCAGCACCCCGCCACACCCGATCACAACATTCCAATCGGCCGGGTGATGATACAAATTTGACCGCGTCGCCTGCTGTTCTTTTAAATAGATAGGTAAATCAATCTCCTCACACGCGGGCGTATCCCGCACAGAGCCATCGGTCACAAAGCCGGCCGCCCCTAACACCGCCATACGCAGAGCCATCACATCGCCAAACACCGCCCCGCGCGTCTCACCCCGGCCGTCCATCACCAGCACATCGTCAGGCCCAACAGACTCCACCGCCAGCCGTTGCGGATTCACCGACAGGTCAGCCATTCTCGCAGGCATATCTTCCCGCGCAGGCACAAATCGTACCGTCACCGCATACCCGATCATTTTGTTGTCAGGCTTCAATGGCCGTACACCATTCAAAAAACAATTCTTAAATCCGTGCAAAATCAGCTGAGACGTCAACGTCGCTGTTGAAACCTTTCCCAATTTCTCCCACGCCTCATCTGTCAGTTTAATCGGCCGCAAATCATTCATCATTACCTCACCTCAGTTAAAACAGTGCTCGTTCATATCTGTGTTACAAAAAGAATGTCTAACCAAACCGCCCAAACGAAAATCGACTCATATCAATTTCACTTTTACCATCCAAAGCCCACTGCGCCAGCGATTCACCAATCGCGGCCGAATGTTTAAACCCATGGCCCGAACATGGTGAAGCCACCAACACACGCTCATTTTCAGGATGCCGATCAATCAAAAAGTGAGAGTCGGCCGTCATCGTGTACAAACACGCCTGTGCATCTAAACAGCGATTCGTCAGCCCATTCAATCTTTTTGCTGCGTAATGTTCTGCGAAATAGGCGATTTCATCGGCCGAAACCTCCCGTTTCACCTCATCAGGATCACAGCTCTCGACAAACTGTTCCGTCAACAGCTTCACCCCTTTCTGACCCCCGTCTACATTTGGGAAAGCCCCTAAAATGTCAGACTGCTTCTCCCCAATCCACATCAACATCGGAAAACGATCAATCCCAAAATGTTCCGGCTCCTCCGCCTCGAACCAATACATCACCTGCCGATAGACGGTCAGCGGCCGCTGATATTCAACCGGCAAAAACCGCTTCACCCAAGCCCCAGCCGTCACCACAACTTGCCCCGCGTCATACTGCCCCAAGCTGGTTGTGACAGTCACCCCATCCGGCCGAGCGTCGATATTTAGCACCGGTTCGTTGGCACGAACTTGTGCACCGAAAGCCTTGCCCAAGTGCAACTGACTGCGAATCGCACCTTCAGGATCCACAATGCCGCCAGATGGTTCAAAATAAGCATGTGACCCATCATCCAAACGGATTACCGGATGACGGCGGCGCACCTCGGCCGCAGATATCAGCTCATGCTCAATCCCATACTTCACCGCCAGATTCGCCGTCTCTTCTGCAAAATTACCATCTTCGCGCCAGCCCAGGCTGGCCGTTTTAGGCGACACAACATAAACGCCACAATCGTGTAAAACCCGATCACCCGTCTCAGCCTCAAGCTCGCGCCAAATCTCGTGTGTGCGGCGCACCAGCGGAATATATTCATCCCCTTCGCCCACCGCCATGCGTGTTAGCCGAGATTCCCCATGTGTCGACCCCATCCTGTGTGGTGGGTCAAACTGGTCGATGCCCAGCACCTTCGCCCCGCGCCTGGCAGCCTGATATACCGCCGCGCTTCCCATCGCACCCAACCCAACGACGATCACATCATAAACCATAGCCAAAATCCTCAGCGACCTCTGTGCCTCTGTGTTAAAAAAATCATCAGCAAAATCACCAACCCCGTATCAGTGAAAAATAAAGCTTTCATCTAACACGAGAGCTGGAAAACACAATGATCTTGCCCTCAATTCCTCTCAGTGACCTCTGCGTCTCTGTGTTAAAAAACATCACTAAAATCACCAATCCCGTATCAGTGAAAAAATCAACTTCTCAACCGATCCGTCCCCGCCGCATCTAATTCATAATCACTCGGCATCCGCACCAACGCATCAGCCGCGCCCGTATACTTCACCACAACCCCATACTTCTCGGCCGCCGCTTCAACAGTCACATACCCATCAACCACGTCATTCAAAACCATCTCAGGGTCACGTTCCATCGGGCTACCATAGCCACCACCACCTGGTGGATTTAGACTAATCGTCGCATCCGGTTCCATCCACATCACCGTTTTAGGTGGTGCGGTTTCATCATTTAATTTGAATTCACCCAACGCACCCGGCAAGCCGCCCATTAACCCATCCGCCTCAAACAGCGTCCGGTCAATCATCCCAGAAATACTCCAACGCTCGCTGCCCAAATGGGCAAAGTCTGTGTTTTGCCCCAAACCACCACGGAACTTGCCAGCCCCGCCAGAGTCCGGCCGTAACGCCCGTTGCAACTGCACCAGCGGTGCTTGCGTCTCCACAATCTCGGCCGGTACGCCACCCACACCGGACGGGAACCCGGTTGTGTTTAACCCATCTTTTGTCGGCCGGGCACCGGTACCACCCAGCTGGAACAGGGTAAAGTTCGCCCCTTTCTCTGTTTCCGGCCAAGTTGCTCGCCAGATGCTCATCCAACCAGGATCAGCCCCACCGGCCAAGACTCGATCGGGGATCACCTGTGACAGCGCACCCAAAATCACACCTGGTAAAAAGTGGCCCACCAAATGGCGCGACGCCACGGCCGCAGGGCGTTTACAGTTTAAAATCGATCCCTCGGGAGCGGTAATATTGACCGGCCGGAACGCACCCTCATTGTGTGGCACCTCAGGGCTGATCGCCGCCTTAACCGCAAAGCTCGCATACCCTTTTGTGTAATTCAGTACCACATTAATGCCACGCTCGCTCTGCTTCGACGACCCATCAAAATCGATATCGATCTCGTCGTCACGCACAATCACCGCCACTTTTAGCAACAGCGGCTCTTCAAACCCATCACTCCAAACCTCATGTTCATACCGGCCGTTGGGGATCTTGCTAATCGCATCCCGTAGCGCCTTCTCTGACCGAGCGATAATTTCATCCGCCAAAGGATCAATCGTCTCAAGACCAAACTCATCCATCATCTGCAACAGGCTGCGCGCACCCACCGCATTACTCGCCGTTTGCGCATACAGGTCACCCACCGTTTCATCCGGTGTGCGTACGTTGGCCCGAATCATGTCAAACAGGACTTTATTCGGTTCCCCTTTATCAAACAGCTTCATAATCGGTACTTGAAGACCTTCTTCAAACACTTCACGCGCCTCGGCCGACAAAATCCGGCCGCCAATGTCTGGTGCATGACAGCAGTTGGCAAAATAACCAACAATTTTTTCACCCCTAAAAACGGGCGACATCACCGTAAAGTCATTCACCTGTCCGGCCGTCAACCACGGGTCATTGGTGACCAGCACATCTCCTGGCGATAACGTTTCAGGCGGATACGCCTTTAATAAATGAATCGCCCCGGTCGCCATCGGGTTAATATGCCCCGGCGTGCCGGTCATCGACTGTCCGATCATATGGCCGCGTGTATCAAACACACCGCACGCCAAGTCAAGCGATTCACGCACGATGGTGCTGAACGCCGTTCGAATCAATGTCGTCTGCTGTTCGTTTGCGACAGACAGCAGTCTGTTCCACAACACTTCTAACTGAATTGGGGTTAATTTTGTCATAAGTTTAAATAGTTGCAGGATGCAAGTTGCATTCACCGCAATATAATTTTTTTTATTTAACGAACCATCGCTGTAGAGGTTATCCCGTTCGCTTAGCCAACTTAGC
>JAHDEB010000084.1:0-16348 GCA_020629055.1 Chloroflexota bacterium | reverse complement strand
TTTATTTAACGAACCATCGCTGTAGAGGTTATCCCGTTCGCTTAGCCAACTTAGCTCGAATGCACAGCTGACTGCGAATGAGTCACCCCGATAATATTTACACACTAGAGCAGAGCGAGGCATTCGGTGTATTTGCGTTAAAAATCTCAGCTATCACAATACCTCTGGGTTAAAATGCCCCTCAAAAAAGGAGTAATTCATGAACGATAAAAAAGACAAACCGGTCTGCCTACGTTGTTCCGGCCGAATGGAAGAAGGTTTCATTTCAGATACTATTGCACATACAACTGTTTCAAGTTTCTGGACCAAAGGCAGACGTTCTCAACTAGCAAAAAGTTCTGATGCTGCAATTTCAATCCCCATTTTAGATAAAGCCTTCCCACCAAAACCGAAAGAAGTGCGCCAAACTTTGGAAATTGATGCCTATCGTTGTGAATTATGTGGGTATTTAGAACTCTATGCTCATAAACCTACACATCGCAGGTATAAAAATTTGAAATAGCTAGCAATGAAGAATGCCGTATCCGTGAAAAAACCTAACCTTGGCTCTCCGGCATCTCAACAATCAAATTATGGTGCTCATCGATCGAACATTTCGCGTCCGGCCCAATAATCACCGTTGATTCCCGCTCTTCCACAATCGCAGGGCCATCAAACGTCATTCCTGGCTTCATCTTGTACCGATCATAAATCGGCGTATCGACAAATCCATTTGTCTCTGGGAAATAAGCCGGCCGCGACCCTTTCACACAATCGGCCGCCATTTTCGCCCCATCATCGGTCTCACGCACCGTCAAACTAACATCCGGTTTCGGACCCGCAGAAACAACCCGCCAATTCAAAATCTCGATGGCAACCGGTGGCCCCTTCCGTTCATAAAGTTCTTTATAAGTCTCTTCAAATTTAGCGATTAGACCGTCACGGTTCGACCCATCCAATTTGCCCAATGGGACAGAAACACGAATTTCATGACCTTGCCCCACATAGCGCATATCAATTTCACGACGATGGGTAATATCGGCCGCAGCTACATCAGATTCGATGAGCAGTGACTCACCTTCCGCCTCCATTTCGCTAAAGAGTCCATTGACCTTTTCCCAGTCAATCTCATCCAACTCAGTCACCCAAGAGCGCACAAAGTCAAACGCCAGCGGTGCGGTCAAAAAGCCAACCGTGCTCATCACACCGGCCCCCAGCGGAGCTAACAACATCGGCGAGCCCAACGACGCGGCAATCCGATAGGCATGAACCGGCCCGGCACCACCAAACGCAAAGACAGGGTACTTACGTGGGTCTTTGCCTCGCTCTAACGCATGAACGCGAGCCGCATTCGCCATATTTTCATTAGCAATTTGATGAATGCCCCAAGCGGCTTCTTCAATCGATAGTCCCAGCGGATCAGCCACCTTATCTTTTATCGCCTGGCGCGTCTTATCCATGTTCAGTGACATCTTGCCGCCTAAGAAATACGCAGGGTCTAAATAGCCCAAAATTAGGTTCGCGTCGGTAATCGTAGGATCTTCTCCCCCACGGTCGTAACACACAGGCCCTGGGTCAGACCCGGCCGAATCTGGCCCTGCCTTCAGCAATCCCAGCGAGTCTACGCGAGCGATCGAGCCGCCGCCGGTACCGATCTCGATCAGTTCAATCACCGGCAATTTAATCGGCAAACCGGACCCCTTCGCAAAGCGGTAAATACGGTCCACTTCAAAATCATGGGCGATCAGCGGCTCACCTTTGTCGATCACGCAGATTTTCGCCGTGGTACCACCCATATCAAACGAAATTAGGTTTGTGTGTCCGGTTGCAATCCCATACGCATTGGCGGCCAAAGCGCCGGCCGCTGGGCCAGATTCGAGCAAACGAACCGGATATTTAACCGTGGTATCAACCGTCGCAATACCACCGCTCGACAACATCAGGTAAAAACTGCCCTCAAAGCCATTCGCTTCAAGCCGCCTTTCTAATTGGCGCAGATATTTTTCAACCAACTCTTGCACATACACATTGGCGATCGTTGTGCTTGCTCGCTCGAACTCACGAATCTCAGGCACCACATCGCTTGAAATCGACACGCGCAGTTCAGGGGCAACTTTTTCAATGATGGCTCTTGCCTCACGCTCGGCCGTCGGATTGGTGAAACTGTGCAAGAACGCCACAGCCACCGCTTCGATTCCTTTTTCAGCCAATTCAGCCGTTAGTTTTTCTACGTAAGCTGTGTCCAGCTCTGTGTGCGTACTCCCATCTGCCAACGTCCGTTGTGGTACATCAAAACGCAAATAGCGCGGCACCAGTGGCTTGGGTTGCTCTAACATCAAGTCGTACAGATCATAGCGGGTCTCCCGGCCGATCTCGACTGAATCTCGATACCCTTGGGTCGCCATCAGAGCGGTCTTAGCCCCTTTGCGTTCAATCATCGCATTGGTCACCAGCGTTGTGCCATGAATCACATGCTGCACTTCGTCAGCCCCGATTCCGGCCGCGTCCAATACATCCTTTAAAACCGTTTCTACCGCAATTGAAGGGTCTTGGTGAGTCGTTAGCGTTTTACCAATCGTAAACTCACCTGTCTCTGTATCCACCACAATCAAATCGGTAAACGTGCCGCCAATATCCGCGCCAACTCTATATTTTTGATCTTTCATAAACTTATACAATTCCCAATTCAGCGAGAAAATAATTTCCCAACAAACTGACTATCCGCTCTGCTTACCTTCAAGGTTCAATTCTATTTTTATTTCGCAATCGACTTTAGAAATCTTTCGCTTTCATCCGGTGACCGCAATCTCACAAAAGTGATATGTGAATAATCATCAGATTTAAAAGCTGTTTCGTAACGAGCTTTTACCCGCTTATATGAAGAAACCGACCACCAAATAATGCCGTCTTTGGATAACAACTTTCTCCACGATTCAGTATTACCCGTGCCGGGCCAAATCTCAGTTTGAGACCACGCTCGCCATAAAGCCCGTTTGGTCACCTGGTACGTTGTGCGAGCAAATGAGTAATCAAGCCAGATCACCGTATCGGCATATCGCCATTTCAACGATGTGGTCCGACTGTAGTTGCCGTCTAATACCCAGCCGTCGGTTTCAACAAGTCGCGATTCAATTTTCGGAAAGAATTCCTCATCGGCCGTTACTGCCCAATCGGGCTGCCAAAACAATGCATCTAATTCGATATGTGGTACATCCAGAATCTCGGCTACTTTTGAGGAAAAAGTCGATTTTCCACTGCCACTTGTTCCAATTACATTGATCCGTTTCATGGGGCAACCACACTTTCTAGGATAAAAATATAATAATATATCTTTTTTCAGGATGTGCAATCCCTATTTGGTTACAGGATATGGTCAAAAAGCGTGGGCAAAGTTGGATTAGGTGAATCTATCATTGTTTATTGCCCATTGTGCGTTGCACATTGCCCATTAAAAGCCATTTGGTGAGGACATGTGGCAGTTTGAGCGGCGGCGAGTTGGCTTGGCGAGTCGAGTTATTTGTTTGAGGAGTGAGGATGTGCCGGAAATGGGCAATAAACAACGGAGAATCGGCAATGTGCATAAAATCTTCCCCACAACTTTTGACCGCATCCTTGGTTACAAATTGTAGCGATGTACTCAAGTTGCCTAAGAGAAAAGGCTCATAAAGGCTGCCCAATAAATCGGGTGATTGTAGGTGTCATGGTGCATCATCTTTATTTGAGCTGCACGTAAAGCGGCCGAAGGCGAATCTGATTCATGCAGAAAATCATAGTAAATCGACATAAATTCAGCGGTTGCGGCATCGTCAATGGGCCACAGAGAGACAAGCACGCTTTTCGCCCCAGCCGCCACCAATGAACTTGTCAGGCCGATAATTTCAGTCCCCAACTGACTCACACGGCCGGAATCGCACCCGCTTAAAACGACGTGGGTGCCGGTTAAGCTATTTGGCCGCAAATAAAAATCAGAAGCCCGAAAATATCGATTATCATGTAAGCGAATGCCAGACAAAACCGGCCGAGCCGCATCATATTCAATGTGTCCAGCGATATGCACAAGACGGTTTTGCGAAAGTTGTGATACAAGGTTATCCCTCGTTACACTCACATCTCTCAACAGTTCGGCCTTTGGATATTTCCCCTTCAACATATCGATTTCACTTTCAACGGCCGGCAAATAATCGTCATCGTTTGGGTCGCCCGCTGCCCCAACAAGCAAAATGCCATCTGCCGTCGCTTGGCGCTTATGGCACATACGCCACACCGATTGGCTAGGGGCACTCACCAGCTCCCATCTTTCCCCCACATGTTGATCCAACGCCCCATCGATTAATCCACCAAATGGGATTTGCCATAGTTGATTAATAGGGACAATCAGCAGTTTGTCTGCTCCATCGATAATCCCACGCACCGGGCCAACCAAATTTGCCCAGATATCTCTTGCCCGTCCACGGGCTGCACGTCCATGCTTCTTGCGCAGCCAATTGCGAAAAAGCTTCTGCCAATCAGCCAAAACCAGCTCAATTGAAACGTCGAGTGGATAATATTCTGTTTTGCCTTGAAATTTGACCATAACAAAAAGATTCTCTTTCGCTTGGAACCATGTCAAGAGTGCGGTGTCGGCCGGCAACGGCTCATCTTTTCCAACCTGCTCCGCCGAGGCTTCAGCCGTTAACGGTTCAGGCTGTTCACGTCTAATCGCCTCTTCAATGCGTACGAGTTCACCTTTAAGCACATTGGCCCGATTCGATTCCTGCTCCCCAATTTGTGCCTGATTCATTATTGTCGATTCTTCGGAACGGTGGGTAATCGGCCGCATCAGAATATCGAGCTGGCGCATTAACTGTTCGCGCCTATCAAACAGCTCCCGTAACTCTCCCTCTGCTTGATAACGGTAAGCTTCTGACCCGATTTCAGTCAAAGCTTGACTACGCACTTGCTCTAGAACGGTCATCATCTGCAAGCCACCTGTTTGCAATTTAACCAAACATTCTAAAAGATATTCCAGAGGCTCTCTAATCTGCTCCATCAACCCAGCCTGGGAGCTATGCCCTTTGATCGATCTGCCCCAATTTTGAATCATGCTCAAAGATTCAGAAAATGCTGCGGCCGCGCTGCGAAAATTGCCTAATTGGAAAAAGGCTTCACCTAAACTTACTTTTGCCCGAATCGTCTGTTCTAAAGGCAAATTCAGGTCAGCCGTAATCTCCATCAAATCTATCACTGATTGTTGTGGCGTTTGAGGGAGCGTCGCTTCGGCTAGAATCAATTGCAACATTCTTCTCAAAATCGGCCGATCATCAGAAGTGGACAATTCTAACGCTTCTTCTGCAACCTCTTTCGCATTCTTCCGTTGATCCAAAGCCAAATGAATCTCTGCCTGCTCTGTCAGGATCAGCTTCTTTAATGGGATATGTTCTGACTCACGCAATTCCTCCAAAGCATGGTAGGTAATTTCAAGAGCATCTAAAAGTTTATTCCTTCCCCTTGTACGCCAATGCTGGCTCATTTGGAGGTATGTTTCAACTTTATCATGTGGATGCACAAAACTATCAATCGCTTGCTCAAAATAGTAAACGGCCAATTCAGCATCTCCCAAATAACTACGAATCGCCCCTTCTGCCATATTCACAAACCCTTTATCCGAAGGAATTGTGAGTTTGTTTTCCCCTCGAACCGTATCAAGAAGGGCGAGCCCTTCCTCAAAACGGCCTAGCTTGAGTAATAAGATTGCATGATTAAAGCCCTTCTTTATTTGAAAATTTGATTTAGGACGAAATGAATCAAGGCTAGTAATCTTAAAGTCAATATCTCGGTAACTTTTAAGTGCTTGATCATATTCTCCTAACCGTTCAAGCTCAAGAGCAATTTCCATTAAGCTTAAAAGTGCAAAATCATATGAACTCAAAGAAAGACTGTCTACATAGTTTTGTTTATATAGTTCTAAAGCTCTATTAGGTGTCCCTGCTATGGAATACGCAGTTGCTAAATTCTGTCTGATTAAAATCTGGGCAAAGAGAAATCCCTCAAACATAGGCAATAGCTTATTTGCTAAATCTTCTGCATCATTAAGCCTATTTAGCCTTCCAAACAATCCAATAGCAGCCACCTTAGATTTTGCAGCTTCAATCGGTTTATTAGATTTAATATAAAAATCAGCTGAACGAAAACTTGCATCAAGACCTTCGAGATTTAATTCATGCGCCTCCAAAATCAGGGTGCGTGCCCGCCAATAAAAGCCTTGTACAGCATAGTCTTCCATCATGCCACTCTGATGAAACTTCTTATCTAAATGCAAAAGAGCAGCTTCTAGGTTGCCATCAGTGGCAAGCTGCATCGCAACTTGCCGAGCTTCTCCAAAAATTTCCTCGATTTCCTGCTGATCCATAAGCAGGAGGATAGCTGAATTACATCTCAGATGAAAATAGGTAGGCTTATTTTCTGGCAATCGGCAAATATATAGGGAATGGCAGTTGCGTTGAGTGACCAAAACTGCCAGTTAACCAACCCGGATCGTTTAGATTTCCATCCTTGTCTATCACCTGAATACGGTACCGAGCAACTGTAGTTGGAGCCATCCCAACCCAAGCTGATTCTATAACACTAAATTGCAGCTCGGCCGATTCCCAAGATTGGCCAGCTTCGTACACAATGATGATCCGCTCGACCTGATCACGCCCTCCGAAAACACCGACTGAAAAATCGGTCTCCCCATCACGCTGTTCAATCTCTGAAAATCTAAGCTGTGGCACCTGTCGGGCTTCCGCATCACCATATAATAGCTCGACCGAGATCGACTGAAACAACCTTTCGATCTGTAGATCTTGGTTAAATAAGCCCGGAACATAGCTCAAAGTTGCTTCAGGGCCATCTTCACCATCCACAACCGTAAACCCGACCGGCAAATCTCGGTCCCACTGCGCCTTCTCAAAAGCCGGTTCAATCAGCTCTTGCTGAGTCTGCGCCCCCATCACCCATGATTCATTAATAACCGGATCAAAGCCGGATAGATCTTGGTATTCGGTTGCATATAAAACGATCCCTTTCAATACTTCACCATCTTTTTCATAAGGAACAGATTCATGATACGCTGGCTGAATAGGCTGACGGAACTGAGCTAAGGTTTGACCCATAAACTCATAGTAGCTTCCATCCGAAGTCTCGACCTCTGTAAAGCTGTCCGATGGGAACTCCATCGTTACGATTTGGCCGCTTTCCCCCACCGTTTGAAGCTGTGATGGAGCCTCCGTAGTTGCAACGATCCGATTACTCGGTACCTCGAAGCGCATCATCGGCAAGCCATAAAGCGTCATCGGTGTAATCGTTTTGGCATCTAATGGATCAAACCAGCCACGCTGAGCAAAATAGCTCTTTTTTGTTTCTTTTAAGACTTTTCCAATCGGCTGACGGCTTTCCTGAATGAATCGTTTGGTAAAATCTGACATTAACGCTTCCGTATAGTTTATCCCCCAAGATGAGCCATACGTGTAAGCGGTAGAACCGATCGTCGTCCCCCCATTAAACGCAATACCTTGGGCCAAATCGATATCGCTGTCTAGATTCGCATCCGAAACATTCAACCCTGCATGACAACCGATGGTCCCCATCAGCGTATTGTCCGCTTTTAATTGATATAAATCTTCAGCCACAAGTGATTCACCAAACAGCCCCATACTGTAATGGTTGCTATGGAAGGATGTCCAAGCTGAACTCGGTTTTGTTTGCTCGAAGATATGGGCAAATGCCAGATCGCTATTGGCGCAGTTTACGGTAATTCCGCTATTGGAAAATAACTCGCACTGTTGCGCAACTAAATCTCCGGCCAAAAAGTCATCCCCTCCGATGAGTGAATCGTCTATTGAGATAACCCCATTGTGGCCTAAAAATGAGCCGATCACGGCCGATATCTCTTCCGGCGTTTCAATTAATCTGCCAATCGCATAATCTGGGACAAAAACCGGATCAGTCGAGGTCCATAAAACAGACTCTGGCACTGCTGGATTAGGGTCCGCATAAAAATCATCCGTCAGCAGTTTATTCGCCATCATCGCCGCATGCACGGCCGGATGCCCCTCAACCTGAACCGCGTAATTGCGTTCTTGCCATTGGGTCTCGTTTTGGTCCGCCATGCGATAGTGAGGCAAAACATTATCCCCGCCGACTAAAACAATATATTCAACCGTGTTGTATTGATCTAAATAGCGTTGAAGCAGTGCTTGGATCGCTTCGGCCGTTCGGTTTGCCTCTGTCCAGTCACTCTGGTTTGTATTCCACTGTGCATAAGCTTCTCGAATCGCTGGATCACTCTCTAAATTAATAACAAGGCCATCTACTTCGATATGCTCGGCTAATTGATACACATCATTCATGACCGTTGATGGGCCATATTGTTCAGCCAAGCGTTCAGGGGCAACCAAAATCAGTGTTCGTACCAAACTGGCGGAAACCGGAATACGAATAGAGGCGCGGTTGTTTGTGATCTGATTTTCACCGACGGCGACATTAACCTCCGCCTTAATTGTGATAAATCCTTCTCCTAGACTCTTCGCCACCTGTACCGGAATAACAATTTCATACCGTTCCCCTACCGCTAGGGGGGGCACGGGCCAATTCTGCTCCGCCTCGTCGATAGATAAACCATCAGGTAGTTGCAAGCTAGCAATACTAGCGGCAGCAACTTTTGTCCCCTCATTGGCAACCGTTACCCGCAGATCAATCGATTTCCCAGGTATCACTGTAGGAGGAGCAGTGACCACGGCCGATAGATCGACCTGATTCGGGGCCACAAATTTGGTTGACACCACCGCCTTATTATTGCTCATAATCGACTCACGGGCCCCCCCATCAACAAATGCCTGAACCAAATGTTTTTGCCCCACTTTCCACCCTTCGGCCGGGCGCAAGGTAAATCGATACGCTTGAACCTCCCCCGGTTCTAACACGCCAAATTCAATCGGTTCTGTCCCTTCGACCGGTTGAGGTAAATTAGAGGCAACAACGGTTGTGCTCAACGGTATATCTAATCTTAAGTCTATCGCTGTGGCAATCTCCCCCGCATTTGACACAACAACCGTATATTGCAGATCACCAATAGCGGTATCTAGACGTTCTGAAACTCCTTCTAACGAAACCTCCGCGTCAGCCCGCTGAATGGGCATATTCCAGTGGGTAGCCCCGGCCGTGGTAGCTAGCCACAAATTATTAGACCGCCCAAATAAGAAAGAATTATAGTCACTCAACCCACCCGTCAATGAGTACCCAGGTTCAAAAACCTGCAGAGAATGATCATGGGGATCAAAAACCACAACTTCACTATAGCTCAGTAGCCACAAACGATCATAGGCATCAATGTTTAGGTCAAATATCCGATAGGGTAAACCAAGTGATTCTCGCGTATGTGTAATTAAACTCCCATCCGGTTTTAATTCAATCAAATGACTTCGAATCGTCCCGATTTGTACCGACATCCATATGGTGCCATCAGACGCCTCCACAACATCAAATTGTTGAACGTCCGACAAGTCATGCAATACCCAATCGGAATGATTTAAAAGATCCTCTTTAAAGGTCAAATCTGAATTAAAAATGCGGATGCCGTGCCCTTCACTTGGGCCAGTCCAAACATACCCATTGGGTGTTAGTGACACATCGCTTTCTTTTGCTGCAAACCCGGTCGCAACTTCGACAGACATCCACTGATCTGTTCCCGGAAAATATTTCGAGATCCCATTTTTAGAACCTATCAATAAACAGTCACAAGAATCAAACCAATCTACAGTAAACAAGCGCCCTTTTAAATGCGAACTATCTGTCTGATAAATTGTTGTGGAATCGGTAGTGGGATGATATCGCCACAAAAAGCTAGTTACTTGAGCTGGATTGTCTTCGGCTTGATGCCACACAACCGCCCAAATAGATCCATCAGGGGTTATCGCAATATTCTCCACATCGCCAACTGGCAAAGAAGAATTATGACTTGTATAGGAATCCCACAATCCTGAAATAGCATCGTAAACACTGATGCCACGTTTGGTTCCAAACAAGACCTTGCCATTATTTTGCTCAACGATGTCGCTTGCAAACGCATCAATTGGCCCTCTATCATCAATCCTTACTGTCGCAAAATCGTTATCTTCATACCAAACAAATAAGGTATCTTCATCTTCTGACCCAATCAACCACACCCTGTCTTCTGAATCAACATAAATCCCTTCGAGCGTCTTATAGTTGAAAACCGAACTTGGGTTAAAAACATTTTGCCAAACGCCGGTACTTGGGTCAAATCGTTGAACATTATCAGCCGTCAAGATGTATAGCTGCCCATTTTGTTTCATAGAAAAATCGACCACTTGATTGGAACTTAAAGCTGAATTGTCGACTCTGTAGTTAATGATCGACTCAGTTTGTGTGTCATATTCCATAAATCCATCAAGAGAATTAATAAAGTAGAGTTTGTTATTCGTTGAAACAAGGATTTTCGGGACAGAGTTGGTGACATCTCCATCAAATCCCAAATTTAAGGTCCGCCAGCTGTGGGTAGCGTTGCTATAATGAATGAGTCGGTTCGATTGATATAGCAGAAACCATGTGTCACCGTTTTGGTCTGTTTGGAAATCAAGAATAGTGTCAGTAGGGGAAACAATTCCCTCGGCCGAATGTGCTTCCCAAAATTCGCTGATCGGATCAAATCGATAAAAGGTAGAAGCGCTTTCGGTCATCTCAAAAAACCAAACCTGATCTTGATCTTGGATATCAACAAAATCGGAGGTCGTTTGATTAGCAGGATCAACGTCTACCCATTCTCGACTTTCGCCTTCAAATTTCTGAATTCCTTTAATTGGCCCATTTGCATAGGTAACAAATAAATTCCCCCGACTATCTTTTTGAATTTTTTGATTTCTAAATTGAGCTAAATCTGAATTATCTGGGGTAATTAAATTATATCCTGACAAGTTTGAAGGGTCCCACTGCACAACCCCACCATTGGTGACAGCCCAAAAGCTGTCTTCGTGCCAAACATAATCAATTATGTAGCTCGGGTTTACCGCATTTCTCAGCGCTTCGACACCGATAATATTTAGGTCCGCGCGTTGGATGGGTGAATCCTCGGCCGCAACCGTTGTAAAAACCTGCTCCGCCAGCCCATTAAACAGGGCCGTCACCGTCATCGGCTTATTGATTAGCTCACTTGCATTCGGCAACGCAATCCCATAACGGGGTAACGTTTCCCCCGGAAATTGTTTGGTTGTTCCATGAAAAAACTGTCCATCTACCTCGATTTCGATTTTGACAGTTTCTGTAGGCACGCCGTTACTCAACCCATACCCCCACACACAAATTGCGTCAGGGAAACCAGGGAACCCAACAACTCCTCCATTTCTTGGGAATCCGACAACCCCTCCATTTCTTGGGAAAGGATCATAGTCATTACATTTCCAGCCGGTTAGCAAATTTTGTTGGACCGGATCGTCCCCATCTAAAACAACAAGATTTGTGATTTGCTCCCCGCCATATTCGGCCGTCAGCCTCACCTCATCCCCAGACCTTATCCCGGGCAAATCGGCCGCCAAAAAGCTGTATACCGGATAGCCGTCTTGCTCAGCTTCTTTCGTTGTGACCGCCACGCTCACTAGAGGTGATCCATAGCTTGCAGTGACAATCGCCCCCGCTACAGGGCCCCCGGCCGAATAGTCAATCACATACCCCCACAAAATTTGGCTATCAAAAGCGTTTAAATCAGGCACGATGATGTCATATGCTTGATTATGAGTCTGAAAATTAGGGTAAACGGTCACCTGCCGCTGAACCAGCGTCCCTGAAATATCGACAGTGACAGTCACCGGCTCCAAAAAGGCCGGTTCAATGGAGTTAATATCTAGTCCGTACGTCGGCTCCCCATCCCCCGCGTGAATAAAGGTAAAGGCTGTTGCTGTTTTGTCCCCATAACTTACATCGATTTGAATATTATTTAATGCTGTGAGCTGGCCATCCCTTTCTACTAACACTCGGCCGTGCAAACAGATCGTGCCTGGGTCCATCAATTCGCCAGAACCACAGGGCAAGCCAATGACATCCGGTTGCTCTAATTTGACTTGAACCGCATCTGCTGATCGCTTCGTGATTTTTTCAGCGGGTTGTGTCGCCGTCGGCTCAGCGGCCGCGATCGTCCAAAATAGACAGGCTGAAAAAACAAGCACAAGTAGCAACCGAGTGGTGACTTTTGAAGAAATTCTTTTTATTTTTAGCATGAAACAATCTCCAATCACCCAAGGAATGAGAATAACAAAACTTGATCGTTCTTTTCAGACCCAGATTCAATGGGTTCGATGGGCAAGCTGTCTAAGCTTAGGGCAACCTAATCTGCTGAACCCGACTAACCTGAGCGGGGATATCTATTTGCATAAAATAGTCCACATTCGGCTCCACAGCAGATAATACGGCCTCACCATACTTATCTAACATCGTTGATGCCACTTGGCTCTCACTCCCGACCTCTGCTAACCACACAGCGACCCCTTCCAACTCAGCCCCTTTTTCTTCATCTTCTACCGTTATAGAGACATATACGTCTCTCAAAGCCGGGTTATTTGAATGAAGTGCAACGTCAATCTCTAAATTCATCTCAGGATTCAAGGAGATCTCAACAGTCTCAACATCCATTCCTGAGCCACGTACGGCGCTCGCATGAACCGTTTCAAAGCCAGGGAATTTAAATATAGAATCAAACGCATCTTGAAGCTGCTTAACGATTCCTGGGCGATCCGGGCGAGCCGGAATGCTGGCCACTTGACCTTCAGCAGGAAGAGCGGCTAATTGACCAAACGCCTGTACCATTTGGTACTCAGCAGCACAATCAATGCATACGTTTAAATGTCGGGACAGCTCCGGCGAAAATGCATTAAGGTCAGCAGCAGCTTTTTGATTGTCTACAAATTGGGCGATCAAACTTCCGGCTTCGTCGCAAGCAATTTCATTTTGCTGTGTTAAAAAAATTTGGTCAACGGCTCTGAGTAAGTTGGGCTTTTGGATGTTATCTTTCATAGTTATTTCCCTTTTTAATATCGGGTAGCGGGTCACATTACTTATTTAGACCCTTTAACTTTTGAATAGTGACAAATCAAAATGAAAGAACCTCTAGAGAGGAGCTATATCCCTGCTCTTCAAGACACCGTCGCAGTTCTAATCGAACCCTAGATGCGATTTTATTCACATTGTTTCGTGACAAACCCAACTTCTCTGCAACATCCTTTGGGCTTTGCCCTTCTAAATCAATCATCTCAAAAACGTTTAACCTGTTTCCTTTTAGATGTTCGATACAAGGCTTAATTCTTTCAAAAATTGTGCGGGTGTCTGCCAATTTTTCTCGCTTTTCCGGTGACGCATATTTATCGACTTCTAGCTCTTCAAAGACAACCTCTTTCTTCATCAAGCGTAGCATTTCACGAGAAATAATGACCCAACAATAACTACGAAACGCGGACTTGAAATTAAAGTTTTTGATTCCGGAAGCGGTCAGCTTTCCGTAGGCTTTAACCGCAGCATCGTAGCCCATATCTTCTGATTGCCTGTATTTGCGTGCAATCTTAACGCTGTCGAGATACAAGGCTTCCCACAGTTTGTCCAAGGCTTCTTTATTTTCTTGTTTTAGAAGACGAATGAACTCTATCTCATTCTGCGTCTTCTCGTTTCGATTCGTATGTTCCATTGTGAAATAATTTTGCTGCTATGGTGGTTCAATGCACCAAAATGATACTCAGATTTAGCAATTTTGTCACTGCACCCCCAAACGAAGGGTCTTAAGTACTATATCGCATATGGAAGCCAGCAAATAATCAATAATTGCGATAAATAATCAAGATTTACAAGAACCATGATGAAAAAACACAATCCCCCCGATCCATTAAATTTACGACAGCCCCCTTCCAATTCTTCTAGCAATAACCAACCGATTGAGACTCATCAATTCACTAAACCTATCACCTCAGAGTCCTCCTACTAAAGTACAGATGAGGCGACGCGTGAGAATACCGTCGCCATGTGAATGATGTTTTAAGTGAGAGAGCCTACTTTTTTCAAACCCTATTGCAGCAGAGCCTAATGCGATACCCTCTCAATGTCTAGACACTTATTTGCGATTTTGCACAAAATACTCCAAAATCTACTAATCGCTTGATTAGTACTCTTGAGGAGAAACCGATGTCAGACCCAACTGTAAAATTAAAAACCGGCCGTATTGAAGGTATACAACAAGGGGAAGTTGCTGTATTCAAAGGTATTCCTTATGCACAGCCCCCGGTTGGTGAATTGCGCTGGCGGCCGCCGCAGCCCGTACTGCCGTGGACCGGCACGTTGAAAGCGAACAAATTTGGTCATAGCGCTTGGCAACGGGGCGCGGAAATGGTCGAGTTTGTCTACAACCTGATCAAAGGTCAGGGAATGGGTTGGTTTAAGCGAAATCTTATTTTAGGCATCGTTAAATATGGACCTAAACCGGTCCAATCCGAAGATTGCCTGACATTAACCGTGCGCACCCCAAGTTTAAAACCGGCCGAAAAACTGCCTGTCATGGTCTTTATTCATGGGGGTGCTCATCAAGATGGTGGCAGCCATGATCAACTGTACGATAGCAATGCCTTGGCCAAAAAAGACGTCATCCTTGTAACCATCAACTACCGCCTGGGGCTGATGGGTTTTCTAGCCCACCCAGACCTAAGCGATGAATCGCCAGATGGGGTTTCAGGCAACTATGGGATGCTGGACCAGATATTGGCCTTGGAATGGGTCAATGAAAATATCGGCCATTTTGGTGGAGATGCGGACAACGTGACGATTTTCGGTGAGTCGGCCGGTGGCGAGAGCGTGTTGCACCTAATGTCCTCTCCTCGAGCTCATGGGCTGTTCCACAAAGCGATTGCACAAAGCCCAGCAACCGGTGCCCAACTGCAACATCTCAAACAGCCGTTTTTTGTCCACACCTCGGCCGAAGAGCAGGGGGTCCAATTTGCCAATCGGGCAGGGGCGAAATCAATCAAAGAGTTGCGTAGCATGTCGGCTGAAGCCTTGGCCAAAATAGTGCGATCGGGCCATGGAGCTGAAGGCAACTTTTACCCGGTCATCGATGGTCATTATCTGCCAAAATCGACATTCGAAACCTTTCAAAATCAAGAGCAAGCCCAAGTTCCGTTTCTGATCGGCAGCAACGAACATGAAAATACCCTATTCTCACCGATGATGGATGCGGTCCTGATGGAATATGCAGACCACCCCCACGAAGCAGGTAAATTACCCGCTTATATGGATGAAGAATATGGTGAAGATCTGCCCGACCTATTCAAGTTGTACCCTGGCTTAGAAAAACGTGATCCAATCGCTGTCGCACACTTTCAAGGAGACAGCTTTTTCGGGACAGCCGCACGCTTTTATGCGGGTGAGATGATTACGGCCGAAGAGCCGGTCTTCCTATACCACTTCCGACGCAAATCCCCATTGCCAAAGCAAACGGCCGGGGCGTTTCATGCGGCCGAGCTTCCATTCGTGTTTGGGCTATTGCATTCTCCCATCTTCCCTAGCATTGATGAAGATGCCCCCCTAGCAGAGACGATGCAATTATTTTGGACCAACTTCGCCAAAACCGGCAATCCCAACGGTGAAAGCGTCCCCAACTGGTCTGAATTTACCGATGTTGCCCCTTATTGGATGGTCTTTGATCGTGACGAAGTCGGGGTGCGGCCGATTGAAATTGAAGCCAACTACCAAATCTTTATGCGCCGTCTGCAAAAATATATCGACCAATTGCACCAGCAAAGCAAAGGGGACCCTATAGCGGCCGATTAAATATCTTGTGTTATTACCTTTTTAAGCGTTCAGCACCCCAACGTGCTTAATTGAAACGTGTTGCGTGGAACGTAAAAGGGGGACAGATGATCACTCACACGTTCCACGCAACATGTCTATGAATATATTCCCGGCTAAATAAACAGATCACTTTACTCTTTATGTCCACAATTAAACCGCCAGAAAACCCTGAATCAAACCCTCGCGTCAAAGCTGTTTTTGACGACATTCGAGCCACTCGCAAAACCGACTTTATCGGCAACGTTTGGAAATACCTCGCATTTGATGCAGCCCTGCTCGAAAACACCTGGTACGGACTCAAAACGGTGATGGGGACAGAAAACCACATCCCATCAAAATATAAAGAAATGATCTATGCGGCCGTTTCTATCGCCAACTCGTGCGAATACTGCATCCACTCCCACACATTGCAAGCTCGCGCGGCCGGTATGACCGACCCGGAATACGCTGAATTCCTCGAAATCGTCTCCTTAGCCGCAAAAACCAACCACCTGCTCACCGCGATGCAGGTGCC
>JAHDEB010000341.1:1929-3983 GCA_020629055.1 Chloroflexota bacterium | reverse complement strand
TTACGGTGCCAGGGGTCACGACGGCCGTCTTTGTGCTAGGGGGTGACTCAAACGTCGTTGTAGCGCCTGAATTTGGAGAAACTGCTGTGGCCCCAGTTCCAACCAGTACGCCCGAGAGCCTCGAAAATGATGAAGTAACTGAAGAGCCTCAACCTACTGCAACTGCCATCCCGCAGGTTGAACCAACGGCTGAGGTAGTTGAGGAAGCGGCAGAACCGGCTGTAGAAACCGGCGGTGGTTTCCCGCTTCCTGTTGTGATTGGTATTGGGGCTGCGATATTGGCGGCCGGGGTAGCGTTTTTCGGTGCAAGGCGAAAGAGATAGCCCGAATCAAACAAGGGTGCCACATTTGCGTTCGTGCCGGTAGGGGCTACCACATTCGCTAAGACAACTGTATTTATCGACGACATTTGATACGAATGTGTCGCCCCAATGCGTAAATATTCACATGCCGGGGCGACACATTTTTACGACCGCCTATCTAATCGCGTAAATCCGCAGGAAAATGTGGTAGCCCCTACGCCCAATTTGTTCTTCATCGCAATCACGCCTGCATAACCAGATACTCCTTACTTCTTCTTGCTGAATCAACGTTTCAAAACCCAATTTCAAATCTGATTTGACCAATTTGTAAGAAAAACAATCTCGGTTGATACTCATTAGACAACAGGCTGATTCAGATTAGCCCAAACACCATGACTGAAAGCGAACAGAGACAAATCTTCAACCAGTGGCTAGACGAGCACAAAGGCATTTTGTTCAAAATTGTGCGTGCCTACGCGTTTACTGATCACGATCAGGAAGATCTGTTCCAAGAAATCGCAATCAAGGTGTGGAAATCGATCCCGGACTTTCGCGGCGAATCAAAGCCATCCACGTGGATGTATCGAGTGGCACTATTTGCGGCGACGGTGTGGGTCCGGCAGGAAAAGAAACGGCCGGATGCGACTCCGATGGAAGCGATTGAGCGGACGCTCAACAGCAATCAATCGGCCGGGAAAGAAGACGAGCGGCTCACATGGCTCTATGAGCAAATCGGGCAGCTCGAACCGCTTGATCGTTCCGTCTGTCTACTGATGCTAGACGGATACAAGCATCGGGAAATCGCTGAGCTTTTGGGCATCTCTGAAAGCAACGTCAGCGTCAAGATGCATCGGATCAAGCAGCATTTACAGAGAAAATCAAAAGAACTAACACAGTAACGGAGGGTAACGTTATGAAATTACTAAAAAGCAAAAAAAACATCATCAGTGCCATCATCATCTTAGCTGTCGCATTGATTACCAGCGTCATAGCAACACCGGCCGACTCCGCCGGTTCAAGCATCGTCATATTCCTACTTGTATCTTCATCCTTATTGTTTATTGATGACGATTCGTGTTGGTAGTAGGCGACTGGAGACACTCAAATGAACGTTTACTGGGATAAAAACAAGCAAAAGAAATTTTATACGATCAATCGATCCACCTTAATAGGTCTCATAAAAAACAGAATTAACTTTGTGAGAAGATATTTTTTAAGTTCTGAGATCTTCATGATCGCCATGAGCATCATTTCATCCGTCTGGTTCATTTTAAAAATGATCGGAGGCGGTGCTACGGTGAACTTTGTGAGCGTCGCACTCTCAACCATCATGCTGAGTTTCGGCATCTTTTTAACAACTGGCGCGTTAAAACGTCGATCTCAGCTAAGCCAGCTCAGTGATTCGATTGAAGATCAAGCGGAAAAATCGATTAGGCTAATTTCGTACAACCAGTCTCTCTATAGACCGTTTAAATATTATTTGATGCTCCCCATCATTGTCGTCACTGTTGTGGCGGCCGTTTTAAATCAGGTCAATATTTGGACCCCCATCCTTAGCGTCGCAGCTTATCTGATTTTTGTGTATGGCGCTCCGCTTGAAAACAAATGGATCCACAGTGTAAACAAAAAGAAATTAGCAACCGCTAAGACCCTTTTGGCGGCGAAGCCAGAATAATGCAGGACAAATCTTATGGAGTTTGAAGACATGCAAGCGATATGGAATGAACAAAGCAGTGAAAAGCTCTATGCAAT
>JAHDEB010000341.1:0-1829 GCA_020629055.1 Chloroflexota bacterium | reverse complement strand
TTGAAGACATGCAAGCGATATGGAATGAACAAAGCAGTGAAAAGCTCTATGCAATCGACCAATTAGCTCTCGAAAAAATGATCAGCAAAAAAAGCCGATCAGTTTATTTTCAGGTCCAGTTTGTTGAATGGGTCCTAATCTTGGTCAATTTGGGATTAGGTGTAAAAAGTATTTATGACACCATTATGGGAACCGCCCCCCAATTCTTTCTATTCATGGGGATCGTGTACTTATGTGTGGCCGGTTATGGGTTTTATCTTCGCCTATATCGAAAACAGCAAGAGGTGACATTCGATGATTCATTGCTCGGTGAAATCGACAAGTCGATTTACCGCACTGAATACATGATTCGGGAAGGAGGCAAACTGGTTCCATACTACCTTGCCCCTTTAATGATAATTATTGCGATTTTCTTGATTTACTCTGGATCGTATTGGGGAGCAGCAGGCGCCCTATTATTACTGGCAATCACTCATTTTGGGGTGAAGTGGGAAATGAGAAAATTGCATCAACCGCGCAGAGAAAGTTTGAGAAGTATCCGCGAGGCGTTGCTCACAGAGCCAGGCGAGTAAACGGTGAAACAAAAAAAGCTTCGGAGGTCGAGATCGACCTTCCGAAGCTTTTTTTTTCGTTCCCCTATGGGTTTATGCCAGAGATGTCGAGAATCACGACCGGCCCACGAGACACTATGATTTCAGTAACCTGCAAGTCAGTTGTTCGATTCCGATTCGGCTTAATCTCCGGCCGTAATTTGCGCCAGAATCTCTTCAAGAGCTGCATCAGCCAAAGCCTGCACCTCTTCATCGGTACGATCCTGAATCGGATGCTGGATAAAGACGCTATGAGGATTAAAGCCCAATGATTTAGCCTGTTTCTCGGCCGCCACCACAAATTCTGTACTGGCGATGAACATGCCGGGGATACCCCGCTGATCTAGATTATTGATGTCGTGCACACTGCACGACGTACAGCTGCCTCAATCAGCGAGCGCTTCAATCAGCACGTCACATTCGGTTGCGATTTGTTGCTGCAGCTTCTCTGGTGCCGGCCGAGCGAAAGTCGGTTTCATATACCGTTTGGTTGTGTGACCTAAATCGCTTAAATGGGATTCAAGCCGATTAAGCAGTACGTCGCCACGGGCTTTCGAAATATCGAGCAGGCCGATCGTTAAGCCGTCAAGCGACTTCGGCCGAGCAAGCGGCTGACGCTGTACGGGTGATTGCTCCCCTGTTGGGTCGAGCATCGTAAGTTGTTGAGACATTGTTTTTCTCCAGAAATCAAGACCAGATCGGTTTTAAAAACCGGTCTGGTCTAATTGATTTATTCTTTAATTTTTACCGTCACAGGGCTGCTCCCTTTTGGGCCACTAGCGACCCATCCGGCGATAATGGCGCTAAACATACCGGCGGTGCCACCCGCATGCACGATCTGCAGCCCGCCCGGCCGGAATTTAGAAAACTCTGCACCGGCAAATTGCTCCGGCATCCCTTCCGCGTTGCCGTCAGCTCGACGGACGATTTCACTACCCGGCCGCTTGGTCAACTCTTGAATTTTGTCGACAAGATCCTGCTTTGACCAGCCATCTTGTTTAAAAACACGGGCATGTTCTGGGGAAACGACCAAGATCGCATCGGTGGCGAAGGCCAATTTATAGTGCGAGACGGTCATCAATGATTGTGCAAAGCTATGGGCCAACCCATCGGCCGTGCGCGACAGCTGATCCATGATGCCTTGCACCCCACCACCCGCAAACAGCGTCACGGCAGAATCACCTGGGGCCAAGCCACGCAGCACAGACATCGGTTGCCAAGGGGAATCATGTTCTCGTT
>JAHDEB010000340.1 GCA_020629055.1 Chloroflexota bacterium | reverse complement strand
TAATGCCTACGTTCCACGCAACACGCTTTAATCAAACAAGTTGGGAATCTAAATAACGCCCGCTCTTTAATGTCTAAAGTGACGCGTGCCGGTGAATACCATGGCAAGCCCGAGCTTGTTAACCGCCTCGATCACCTCAGCATCTCGCACGCTGCCACCTGGCTGTACCACGGCCGTCACCCCAGCCGCCGCAGCCGCTTCTATCCCATCTGCAAATGGAAAGAACGCGTCAGACGCCATGGCAGCCCCAGATGCTCGCTCGGCCGACTTTTTCGCCGCCAGCTCAACCGCATCAATCCGGCTGCTCATCCCACCACCGATACCAACGGTGGCATTCCCTTGGGCGAATACAATGCCGTTAGACTTTACGTGATTGACGGCCGCCCATGCGGTGCGCAGCGATGCCTCTTCTTGATCGGTCGGTTGACGCTCACTCACAACCGTCCAGGTCGCCGTTTCCGGGTCGCCCATATCCCGATCTTGAATCAAAACGCCACCTTTTATCGAACGGATTTCTAAGCCAGCTTCCGGCTGAACGTTGTCACCTAGGGCGATCAAGCGGCAGTTCTTTTTCTTTTCAGCAAAATAGGCTTTTGCCTCTGCGCTAAATGATGGGGCCACAATCGCTTCTGTAAACAGCTTCGCCTCACGAATTTTCTCTGCGAAGGCGGCGTCAACCGGCCGATTAACCGCAATTACCCCACCAAATGCTGAAACCGGATCTGACGCTAGCGCCGGTGCAAACGCGTCGGCCGCCGAATCGGCCGTTGCCACGCCGCACGGGCACAGATGCTTGACGATGACGACAGTCGGGTCACTGTAGCTTTCAGCCGCACGCCACGCCGCATCGACGTCTAACAAATTGTTGTATGACAATGGCTTGCCCTGCAGCAGCCTGCCACCCAGTGGCCCCGCATGTGGGTCTGCAGAATAAAGCCCGGCCGACTGATGGGGGTTTTCACCGTAGCGCAATGACTGAGTTTTGGTTAGATGTTGTGAAAAGGTTGCAGGAACCGGCTCATCTTCTCCGTTCAAGCTCCCCATCCATGCGGAAATCGCGGTGTCATAATCGCGCGTATGCTGGAACGCTTTTAAGGCCAGCCTTTGGCGAGTTTCGGCCGAAATGCCACCCTCGTTTTTCAGTTCGTTTAAGATCACCCCATAATCGGCCGGGTCACAAACGACGGTTACACGAGAAAAGTTTTTGGCGGCCGCGCGTAATAGCGTCACCCCACCGATGTCGATCTGTTCAATCGCATCAGCCACCGTCACTCCCGGCTGGGCAATCGTCTCTTCAAATGGATACAAGTTGCAAACAACCATATCGACCGCTTTGATCCCATTGGCGGCCAAGTCGGCCCGATCGTCTTCAATGTCACGGGCCAAAATACCCCCATGGACGGCCGGATGCAGTGTTTTTACTCTGCCCCCCAACATTTCAGGTGCACCGGTCACCGCCGACACCTCTCGTACGGTTAAACCGATCCCAGCAAGCTCCCGCGCTGTTCCCCCGCTTGCTACCAATTCCCAACCAAGTTGGGCCAACTGTCGGCCAAAACCGATCAATCCCATTTTGTCGTACACAGACAAGATGACTCTAGGTTTCATATTTTTTGAATTTCCTCCAAACAGGCACTTTCTATCAACGAATGATGGTGCTAAAAGTCGCATCTAGAAAATGTTGGTAAGTTTGCGTAACCGAGTCTAAAAAATTGGAAAGTATAAGGCGCTTAAATTTTACCCCGTTTGGCCGTTTCGTTTCTAAATGTAAAAGAGATCACACCCAAAACATTTAACAGATAACAACCATTCTGTTAAAAATTTTCAATCGGGACCAATTACCGAAATTTTGTGACTATTTTCATAGTATTAACGTATGAGTATCTGTATTCTGGTGTCATAACAGGGTCACAAACGTGTCACCAAGGTGTCTTAAAATTAGATTCAAAACATAAAATGAATCACTTTAGACAGAACTATTTTAAGTCTCAACGTTTATTTTTAACTTTAATCAGTTACTTGGTACTACAGTTCTAGCAACCAGCCGAACGTTAATGTTTAACCTGAAGGTCAAACATTAAGTCCAAGTCAATTTTACTATGATAATTTCAATGCTTCTGGCACATCTTGTCGGAGATTATATTTTACAGTGGGACAAACTAGCGTTTTGGAAAAGCCAAGAAGTCGCTGGTGTCTTGGTTCACGGATTGGTCGTTACAACGGTCACATTTCTTTTTGTGCTACCGTTTGCGCCATTCTGGTGGCAAGGGGCCCTATTTATCAGCCTAACCCACATCTTAATCGATCTTGCGCAACTACCGATTACCCGCCGGCCGAAAAGCGGCATCTACCCACTCTTGCGCTTCACGGCCGACCAACTGCTCCACATCCTCGTCATCACCCTGGCCCTTTATTGGGGCGGATTCTTCTCGATGGGTAACTTTTGGGGTCAAGCGATCGCCGAAATAGCTGCTAGCCCCATCATGACCTACACCTTGGTTTATACCGCACTGGCGATGCCAGCTTGGGTGTTTCTAGAATTTACCGGCTATGGCCTAGTCAAAGGCTCTCCACCAGATTTTAGCCGAGCAAGCAACAAGTACTTAACCAGCCTAGAGCGCTGGCTAATCACCACTTCGGTCATTACTGGCCAGTTCCTATTGATTCCGATTATTACCGCCCCCCGCTTTATTTTAGAACGAGAGGCGATCATCGAGAACCATGAAACGACCATTTACGTTGCCAAGCTATTAGGCAGTGTGGCGGTCGCCATGACGCTCGGTTTAGCATTACGGTCAATTGTCTAAGACTTAATTGACGGTCAAAAATTCAGAACGGGTTCTTTTACAACTGAAGAGGAAATGACTTCCTTTTCAGTATTTAATCAGTTGAAAAATTCGAAATATTTATTTGCGTTGGTCAAAGTTTCGCCCTAATTACAGGGGTGTAAAGGCGAAACTTATCCGACGTAAAACGGATAAATTAATGTGATTAATCCAACACACCAATCAGAGGAAAAACGTAGGGGAAATGGGCAGTACGCAATCAGATCCAACGTACAATCATCTACAATGACCGGCCAACATTTGACAACTATTCCGCTTTTCGAGGGGTTAAGCCCAAAAGAACGCAAGCGTATTGTTGGGGCTTTGCGCCAAAAAACATTTAAAGCTGGCGACATCGTTTTCCATGAGGGAGACCCGGGAGACAAGCTGTTTTTGGTGCGCGAAGGGCTTGTACGCATCTACACCGGCGGCCGAGAGAAAGGGTTTGAAACTTCTGTAATTTTGATAGGCAAATCGGGTGATGTGTTTGGGGAACTGGCTATCGTAGATGGCAAACCTCGTTCAGCCAGTGCAAAGGCGATGGAAGACACAATCGTTTATACGATAGCAAACCACCATTTTAAACACCACTTGGAATGTATTCCGCAACTTGCGATCAACTTTATTCAGCAGATGTCAAACAAAATGCGCAGCAACACGCGTAAAATCAATGACTTGGCATCTAAACCGGTTGTTTCTCGTTTAGCGATTCTAATTGCCAAATTGGCTGAAGAACATGGTGTAAAAGATGATGCACAAACGGTGATTAATATCAGCCTAAACCAAACTCAAATCGCGAGTATGATTGGTGCCACGCGTGAGAGTACCAACCGAGCCATGCAGCAGCTAAAGCAAAAAGAGATTGTCATGAAAGATGACGGCCGTCTGCGTGTCTTAAACTTTAAAGAGCTGTTGAGCCTGACAGACTAGCAACCGCGGCTACCCGCTTCTGTCCACATCTCAGTAATCGCATCGCTGCTGTCTTGATGGCTGCGTGAACGGGCATCTTCGATATGCAGTCCGCAAAACCATTCGAGCCCTTTCGGGTGGCCGACCATCCCTTCTGGCAATGGTTCATAATTAGCAAAGCGTACGGTACCGCCTTCTTTAATTTCAAATTTTGTATCGCCGCATAGTGCGCATTTTGGTGGTCTCATA
>JAHDEB010000083.1 GCA_020629055.1 Chloroflexota bacterium | reverse complement strand
CCAATCAGCCCCTTGGGTCAGTTCAATAATCGTCGGCCGATCTGCGTTGAGCGCATCGCCAACCGCTTGAGTAAATTCAGCCATACTGCTCGGCTTGGTCGCATGACACCCCATCGATTGCCCCAAAAGCATAAAATCAGGATTAACCCCTTGAACCCCGACCGGGGCGATATCACGCAGGTCCATATCCTCTTTAATCTGAAGTAAGCCGCCATTTTCCCAAATAATAATCGGCAAACTCAGGCTCAGCTCAGCCGCAGTAATCAGGTCGTTCACCGTAAACATAAAGCCACCATCACCAGCCAGCACCACGACCGGTTGGTCCGGCAGCGCCATTTTCGCCCCGATCCCATTCGGCAAACCACACCCCAACGTACAAAAGCCGGCCGGATAATGCCACAGCCGCGGCGTTTCAACCGGAAAAGCGAAAGAACCGGTGTAAACCAATTGTGCGATATCCCCAGCAATCACCGTGTTAGACGGCAACATCTCTCGCAACGCCTCGAGCGCCTTCATATGCTGTTGCTCATTTTCACTCGTTTCAGCCGCTACCTGTTGTAGGATGTTTTTAACAACCGCCGCAGTGTCTCGTTTTGTCCCGGTCGCTTCCAGCAGCCCTAGGCTCACCAGCAAACGTTCAGCGGTCAGGCCCGCATCCGCAACAATGCCGATATCGGCCGGATATAAATCATTTATTTTACGCGGATCAATATCGACACGAATCAACTTCCCATTGATTTCTAGCCGCTCGATAAAGCTATCCGTCTCTGAAATCTCGGTGCCAATCGCCAAGATCACATCCGCTTCGGCCACATGGTCTTGCACCGCTTTGCGCCAAATGCCACCGCCCAAACTTAATCGGTTCGATTCAGGCACAATCCCTTTCCCTGCGTTGCTTGTCACCACACTAGCATTTAACGTTTCAGCGATTTCAGTCAAACTCCCGGCCGCATCAACCGCACCGCCGCCGACCATAATGAGCGGCCGCTCAGCCTGCACTAGCAAACTCGCAGCCTCTGAAACAGCATCAGGATGAGGCAGTGGGCGTGTTGGCATTTGCACCGTTTCATAGGTGTCAGGGTCAACCATCATCGCCAAAACATCGATCGGCACCTGAATATGCACCGGCCGAGGGCGCTGACTGGCGAAAATACCAAACGCCTGCCCGATCAGCTCAGGAATATCTCCAGGACTCATCGCTGTGGCGCTTAAGGCGGTCAACGGTTCTGTGACCGCCTGCAAATTAGTGACTTCATGCAAACAGCCCCACCCTTTGCCCAATGTGTAGCTGGCCGTTGTGCTAGAAAGCAGCAACACCGGTACTGAATCTGCATAGGATTGCCCGATAGCGGCTAACCCATTCATGACCCCTGGCCCGGAAATGAGCAAACATACCCCCGGCCGACCTGAGGCCCGGGCATACCCATCAGCCATAAATGCAGCCCCTTGTTCGTGGCGGGCTTGCACATGTTGGATCGGGCTTTGATCTAACCCGCGATAAAAATCAAGTGTATGGACACCTGGTATTCCAAAAATCGTGTCAACACCGTATTTTTCGAGTAATTGTATGGTAGCTTCCCCGCAGGTAACTTGCTCTGACATAGGAGCTTCTCCTTTTGGTTGGTAATTTTCTTGGCCGCTGGTCGGCTGATGCTAAGATTTTCTAGCAACTCCCCGTTTTTGACCACTGCGATCTTAAAATTCTCCCGGTCAAAAGAAATCGATCCATGGTAAAATCGATGCGCAATCTTTTTAAAGGTCACCGACTCTCATGAAATATCTCGAATTCTTGCGCACCATGCCATCGGCCGTCTTGCCCCACATTCCTGACCACCTCAGCGGCATCCGCCCCCATCAACCGTTCCGCTGGATCATTCAGTTTAATTTTGGTGAGCAAAGGCTCCATTATGAAGTTGGCCGGGTGGCATATAGTAAAGATCTTGAGCTCGCCTTTCACTTTGAATCGAAAGATAAAACCCTAAATCGATACCTACTGACCGGTTTTCGACGCCATCTGTTTGAAATCCGAGACACCCTAGGGCCGCAAATACAGGCTGAAGTGTGGGATAGAGGATGGGCCAAGGTGTATGAACGGGTCCCAGAACATCCGATTTCGGCCGAATATCAAGAAGTGATCGGCCGGAGAATGGCGGAAATCATCATCTGCCTACAGCCGATCTTTGCAGACCTACGTCAAGATGTAAGCCAAATTTATCGATAATGTTTGCCGGTGTATACTCGTCCCCATGCACATAACAGCCGCGATTCTTACCCTCAACGAAGCTGAACATATCACTGACTGCGTTGCTAGTTTGGCATGGGCCGACGCCGTTTTAGTCTGGGATTCATTCAGCAGTGACGCCACCGTCGAGCTGGCGAAACAGGCGGGTGCCACCGTAGGACAATCAGTCTTTGAAAATTATGCCCAACAGCGCAATGCGGTTCTAGACCATCTTGATCAAGTTGACACCGATTGGGTCTTTTTTGTCGATGCGGACGAACGCTCCACACAGGAACTTGAAAATGAGATACGGCAGGTCATTAATCATCGATCTGAAAATGGATGGTTTGTGCCACGCCACAACTATATTTTTGGCAAGCTAACTCTGGGGGCTGGCTGGTTCCCAGATTATCAGGCGCGGTTGTTTAAGCTCGGGCATGTCCGTTATGACCGGCCGGTTCATGAGGTAGCTGAAGTTGACGGCACAATGGGCAATCTAAATAATCCGCTTACCCATTACAACTACAAAGACATCGACCAGTTCCACAGGGTACAAAAAAAATATACCGCCTATGAAGCCGGCATCATGCGGCAAGAGGGGGTAAAAGCCAAGTTCTATACCCCTTTTACCCAGCCGGTGCGCCATTTTTGGTGGCGCTACAAAACGCTAAAAGGGTACAAAGATGGGTTGCACGGGCTGCGTATGAGCTTGCTAATGGGGTATTACGAATGGGTCAAATACAGGATGTTGGGTGAAAAGGGATGAATGAAACACAAACGGTAATTTTTGTATGCTTAGGCAATATTTGTCGCTCTCCCATGGCTGAAAATGTCATGCGTCAATTGGTAGCTGCGGAGGGGTTAAGTGAGTCGATCAAGATCGACTCGGCCGGCACCGCAGGGTATCACATTGGCGACCCGCCTCATGCGGGCACACGTGCCATCTTGGCCGAATATAGTCTGCCTTGTATTGGCCGCTCGCGTCAAATTAGCACGGCCGACATGCACCAACCAAACACCTGGATTATCGCCCTAGATGAAAGCAACAAAAACGACCTACTGAGGCTTAACCACTCCCATCCTAAATTGTTTAAACTGCTTGAATTTTCAGACTCACCCCTAAACCCTTCTTCCCTAGACGTGCCGGACCCCTATTACACTGGTGATTTTGAAACGGTCTATCAATTGGTGACAGCTGGCTGTGCAGGCTTGCTAAATCAAATGATCAACGGTCAATAAACTTCAGCCACCTACCGGCAAAACCAATCGGATCTCTTCAGTTACCGCATCGACAGGGACCGACTTACTAATGAGCCGATCAGCACCAGCGTTTAAACAACGATCTTTGTTTTCATAACTATCATTGGCTGAATACATAAATACGATCGGCTGCTTGTCTAAAGCTAGGCTTCTTATTGTTTTGCAGACTTCAATCCCGCTAATTTCAGGCATCATGACATCCAAGAGTATCAAATCCGGTGTTTGATCTTGCACTTGTTGCAGAGCCTGGCGCCCAGACGTCGTCCCAGTCACTTGAAACCCCGCCATCTTTAGCACAATTTTATAAAGGCCAACTAAATCAGCTTCATCATCGACAATTAAAATACTCTGTTCCATCGGCTTTTTCCTATCATCCTTTTAAAAGATCTACGAGACCGGTTTTTCATTCGGTTTACATTTTAGCTTTCGGGCAATGTCCCAATTTCGGCCATTCATCGCCTTTCTCTAACTATTTTATACCCTGTCATCTTACCAACTAGATTAAAATCAACATCACTGAATAGTACTTATAGGCTACCCGCGTTTTCTGTTTATTTACGCTAAACCGACCGCGATAACTTTCTTTTTAAGGTTCAGCCGATAACATGACAATCAAAGTGAATTAATAGTAGAAAACGTAAATTCTGTTTGTTTCAGAGTAAAATTTGATACTTAATCGAGGATTTTCTTGTTGTTACATGACCAATGCACTCCCTTATGCTTTTTATAAATATGTAAATCGTCTATCATGTATAGTTGTCTTGTATCTATCTAGTCAGTCTAACAACCTAAATTAATGAGTGTTGTTTATGGCAAGATGATTTATTTGAATTGCACCAATCTTCCGAAGGAACTCTGTCTAGCTAAATAAATACATAGTTTTTTCGAATACCAAGGACTTTTCCACTTGAGTGGTCTTCTAGCAGTATGTTCAGAAATTGAATCATTGCCCTTGCGGGAAGCTTTAAAACTCATTGTCCATCGCGGCCGTGATGATGCAGGGGCTTGGCAGTCTCCAGACAAAGCGGTGTGGCTTGGTGCTACCCGGATGGCGTTGACCGATTTGGGTCAAAGCGGCCGGTTGCCTCTCAAGAATGAAACCGGAACGATCTGGCTGATCGCTGACGGGTCAGTGACTAACTACAACTCGTTGCGACGGCGTTTGGAGCTCAAGGGGCATCGCTTTATCTCGCAAAATGATTCCGAAGTGATTATTCATGCTTATGAGATGTGGAATGAATCGTGCTTAGATTATTTAGAGGGTTCCTTCTCGTTTGTTCTTTGGGATACAAAAGCAAGACAACTAATCGCATCCCGAGACCGCACCGGTGTTAAACCGATCTACTACGCAGAATATGAGGGAAGTTTATTTATCTCATCTGAAATCTCACCAATTTTAAGATTGATGCCTGAAACTCCTCACCCAAATCCTCTAGGTGCAGCGTACATGATGACCTTAGGCTATATCCCCTCTCCAAATACGATTTGGCGGGATATCTACAAGTTAGAACCTGGGCAGATGTTGGGATGGAGTATCCGTTCTGGGCTACGCCTACGCCGATATTGGGAGCCGCCGCGAATCATTTTAAAACGGAACAAGCCTGAACAGTTTGATGAAATTTTAGATGAAGTAATTCGGCGCACGATTTCGGCCGACATCCCCGCAAACTTTTTAATGCCAGATGGTTTAGACGGCGCAACACTCGCAACCGCTCTAGACAGTATCGGTGAAAAGCCTGAAACCTTAACACTGACAGGATTAAACGGGGTTGGAAAAGGGGATCAATCGGCCGAAACACTGGCCAATCACCTTGAATTTCCTCATGCGATGGAATCCCTCTCTGCCCAACGGACAGAAGCCGACTTACGCAGGGTCATAGGGCAATACAATGAACCTAGCGCCCACGGGCAAATGATTCGCCTCATGGAAATGGGCAACCTGCTATCAAAATCAAGCCGTCTCCTCGTCTCTTACCAAGGGTCAGACGCGATATTTTGGGGGAGTGAATGGCATCATAGTCCGGCACGCGTGAGCGGTATGTTCAGTCGCTTTAGAGCAGGCGGTTTGCCTGGTCAACGAAAATTTACCAATTCCTCCCCAGTCGCAAAACATGTTTGGCAAATGCACGGCCGATTTTTGCCTTACGAAGCGGCCGAGATGATAGCCCCATCCCGGATTCCGTTCGATACAAAAACCATGCTTAAACCACTGCAGAGGTATTATGTAGATAAATTACCCCTACAGCGAAACCTGCAGCGCATCGATATCATGAGCTATTGTGCCGATTGCCTATTCCCCATGTTAGACGCGGCCGCCACCGCCCACACAGTTGAACTACGCTTACCCTTTGCTGATCGGCGAATTGTCGAATGGGGCTTGGCCTTAGATGTCCATAAAAAAGAAGCCTCAACTCCCAAGTGGTTTATGCACCAGTATTTAGCAAGCAAAGGGGAAAACATCCCAAAATCCGACATTTTCTCTGATGATGAAGGGTTTTCCGGTTTGCCTTTAGATTTAAGCCCTGACCAAATGATTTCTGCAATCGAAAAAAGCTATTGGGTTGAAGAAGGGTATTGGTCACCATCTTGGGAAAGCATTGCCAACAAAAATGTTCCCCATCGGGAATCTCGTTTGTGGAACCTATATATTCTTAGTTTGTGGGCTGATGTTTGGTACAAAGAACGCCCCTGGGCCAGTTAACCTTCTGCGCATCAATCTATTAATATTGCTTGCTCACCACCCATCCAAACAAAAAATTAATTTGTCAAAATCGCCAGTCGGCCGCTTGCCAACGGCTAGTTCAACTCCCTTAAAATAAAAATTGTGGGTATTCCGTACCAAATGAGTTAAAACACATAAGGCATTGTGATAAAACTAGCGCCTTTACCACTCTGGAAACCTTACTTACCGTAGCTATTTTTATATATGGAACGGCTCAAGAACAATTTGAAAATCGGGATCAGAAAAGTTCCCTACGTCAATTACATTTTCGATAAATACTATGCGCGCGAGACCACTTGCATGGTTGTTTCATACCCCAAATCAGGGCGAACATGGTTACGTGTCATGATCGCCCAAGTATTGGCGGCCCAAAGCGGGAAAGCCGATATCGATTCCGTAGAGCCAAACAGAGTCATTAAAGATAACAATATCAGCGGGGTTTGGTTCGGATTCACCCATGATGGTGAGGGAAACAATGCTGAGAAAGTTGAAGCCTATGAGACCCTAAATACCGCCCCACTTTATTCAAACAAATCGGTTATTTTTTTGGTCCGCGACCCACGCGATGTACTCGTCTCGCGGTACTTCCATCAGGTGAATCGGGAAAAAAACTTTGAAGGGTCGATATCTGAATTTATCAGACATCCACTTTGGGGGACCACAAGGCTGCTTGATTTTTATGCACGTTGGTCAACTTATCAAAGTCAGTTTGATCGATTCCATCTGGTACGCTACGAAGATTTGCATGCTGATACCGTCGGTGAACTAGAGAATATTTTTAGCTTTATCGATTATCCAGTTCCTCCGTCAGCGATCAGTCAAGCGGTTGAATTTGCCCAAATAGAAAATTTACGCAAGTTATCGGCCAACAATTTGACCAAAGTGCATCGGTTGGCCCCAGCCGACAAAGACAACCCGGAAAGCTATAAAATACGCAAGGGGAAGGTCGGGGGGTATGTTGACTACCTGAATGATGATGACATCGCCTATATCAATCTAGAAATGACTCGTCGGGCCGAAACAATTTTTGGATACGAGGCGACAAACGGCTAAGCCACGACAATGCAAAAGTCACTTGTACAACGGTTCTTAGTTTCTATCGCATGGACATCAGCGGCCAATTGGGGCATCATCGCCATCTCGCTTGTTCAATCGATTCTATTTGCACGAATCCTAGAGATTGAAACCTTTGGTATATTTGCGTTTGCCTATTCGATTGTGGCGATCGCGGCCGCATTTGGGAAATTTGGCAGCGGTGGTGCCTTTATCTACCGTTCAAAACATACGGAAAATGAATTAGAGGCGGCCGCTACCCTTTTCAGCTTCAAATTGATTTTAGTGGCTCTCATGGCGACCCTATTGTTGGTGGGGACATTTCTCTTCGCCCATGAGCCCAATTTAAGGCTGGCGCTTATCGTCCTGACCCTGAGTTCTAGCTTTAATATCCTCTTTTTGCACATTCCCGAATTGATTTTAAAACGACGGGTGGTCCATCGACGACTCTCTTCGATTGAACTCATCGCCTCGTTAGCCGCCGTCATTGTTTCAATCAGCTGGGTTTTGGTTCAACCAACCATTTGGGCACTGTTAATCGGGGATTTGGTCAAACGTGCCGTATTCTTTGCAGGGTTCTATCTGTGGCGGCCGATTTGGAAACCACAAATAAAATGGCACAAAGAAACTCTAAAATACTATTTTACGATCGGAGGTAAAAACTTCTCTGCCACTAGTCTATTAACCTTAATCGACCGCGTTGACGACTTATGGGTTGGCACCCTATTCGGCTCGGCCGCCCTTGGCATCTACTCCAGGGCCTATCGGTTTGCCACATATCCGCGTCAATTGATTGCCAGCGCGATCAACAAGGTGCTGTTAGGAACCTATGCTGAGCTCACCGAGGATAAATCTCAATTAACCAAAGCCTTTTTCCGTGTGAATGCATTTTTGATTCGCACCGGGTTTTTCTTAGGCGGCCTACTGTCTCTAATCGCACCAGAATTCATCTCGATCGTATTAACAGACAAATGGCTACCGATGCTGCCCGTCTTTAGAGTCATGTTGGTGTTTACCCTTCTGGACCCATTAAAAGATTCTATTAGCCGGGTCTTTATTGCGATCGGGCAACCGGGCGTTGTCTTTAGGGCACGGCTCATTCAAATTAGCGTCCTCGTTTTAGGCCTAGCACTTTTCTACCGATTCACAGACCTCACCACCATCGGTGTCGCGATATCGGTCAACCTGATGCTACTAACAGGGATCACTGTTCTGCTCTATAAAATTCGATCCCTGCTTCAATTCTCACTACCACAGCTGTTTTTGGCCCCAAGCATCGCTCTTGCCAGCAGCTACGCGGTCAGCTGGCTGCTAATCTCTAATCTATCAACTCCAAACATCGTTGGAACTGCCATTGTGAAAACCCTTAGCTTTGTAAGCGTTTATGCTGGGGTGCTGTTCTTAATCGAAGGGCGTACGATCATTAAGCAGATCACTCAGTCCCGGCAAATGGCTAAAACAGATCAACCTGATTCAGAATCCCCTCAGTTAGAAACGGAAACACTCTAGCTTGACTACGCGATATTTCACGCCAATACTGCTGACTAACACATGCGATATTTTGACAAAACACACAACCGGCTCATTTGGTTAAATGAAAAGGCAAGCGCCGACTATTGGTCCAAACAGTGGGACGACCAAGGGATCGACCGCTCGATTTACAAGCCAACGTCTGAAATTGCACGGCTGACGGCCGGTTATTTCAAACCGGCCGATGGGCCGATTTTAGAAGCGGGCTGCGGCCGGGCCAATCACGTTTATGCCCTGATGAAACAAGGTTACGACGTCACTGGCATCGATTTTGCCGAATCTACCGTGCAAAAAGCCAAAGAAATCGTGCCTGAGCTAAATATCCGAGCAGGGGACGTCCTGGATTTACCCTATGAGACAGGGTCATTTAGCGGATACTGGTCTGTGGGGTTAATCGAGCATTTTTGGGATGGGTTTGATCCGCTGGCAAAAGAGGCGAGTCGCGTCTTAAAGTCAGGCGGAACCGCATTCATCACCTGCCCTTATATGTCGCCGTTTAGAAGATTAAAAGCCCGCCTGAATCGATACCCGCTTTGGCCGGCCGAAAATAAATCTGAACCGGAAAACTTTTATCAGTTTGGCCTTGACCAAACGGTTGTCAAAGAAACGTTCGAAAAATACGGCTTTAAATGCATCGCCAAAAAACCGCTCAACGGTATCAAAGGGTTCAAATCAGAGGTCGCTTGGGCGGCCCCAGCACTGCAAAAACTATACGACTATAAAGGGCGATCTTATCTGATTCGGGGCGGCCGCTACGCCCTTACCCAAGCGTTGGCCTACGTCGCGGGTCACGGCATTTTACTGGTGTTTGAAAAAAAATAGACGCATGAACTATAAAATCTGCATTCCAATCGAACATCAACAGAAAGGGGGGATGTTTACCTTCTTGGCCTCTTTTCGCCGCTGGCTAGACGCAAACGGCATTCCCCATACCCAAGATTGGCGTGCAGACTATGAAGTGTTGTTTGTAAATTCATGGGCGGTCCCTGGCCAACTCGTGCAACGGGTGAAACAAAAACGGCCGAATATTAAAATTATTCAGCGTATCGACGGGTCGGGGCAAGATTACGGCCGGGCGGATGATTCAGACGAACGGCAGGCGATCGTCAACTATTGGGCCGATGGCTCGATTTTCCAGAGTTCATATTCAAAATTTGCAACGATGGAAAAGTTCAAAATCATCCAAAAAGATGGACCGATTATTTATAATCCGGCCGACTTAGAGACCTTTCGGCCGTTGCCCAAAACGGAGCCAGCAAAAGTTGATCGGGTCCAAGTATGCAACGCATCCTTTAGCACCAACCGCAAAAAAGGGACCTGGATGTTTGAGCAACTGGCAAAAGAAAATCCTGAGGTAGACTTTGTTTTATGTGGCAACTACCCAAAGATGCCCCCCCTGCCGAACCTCATCTTTAAAGGGCATTTAGGGCGAGAAGAGCTAGCCGATGTCATGCGCGGCTGTACATTGTTTGCCCATTTGGCCCAAAACGACCCCTGCCCCAATGTGGTCACCGAAGCTCTGGCAAGTGGCCTGCCGATTTTGTACGTCGATAGTGGCGGCACACCGGAGCTGGCTGGTCCGGCCGGATTGCCGGTCACGGCGGAGAATTTTTCACAACAACTCGGCCGCTTGGTAGCTGAAAGAGACCGTTTCTCCCAGTTGGCACGCTCACGGGCCGAAGCTGAATTCTCGCCTGAGCGTAATTTCTCAGAATATCTAAGCGCGATTGAAAACGCACCGATCTTAACAGCACCCAGCCGTGCAGACAGACAGGCACTTGCCGCGCAAGGGTACCCCATCAGCCCAAAAACAGCGGCAGACTGGGGACGCTGGCTAAAGCGCGATTTACGTGACAGCGCACGCATTTGGAGCGGGAGGATTTAGCCGTTATGCGTGTAAATTGGTTTTTGCCCGTCGACCATACCAACTACAACAAAATGTCCGCTTCTGTCTGGATCAGATGTTTGCAGCTGCTGCCAGCTTTACACAAACTAGGCATCGACAGCACCATCAACACCCCCGAAAGACCGGCCGACATCGCTATTTACATTCGGCAACAGCATGCGGGATTGGTTGAGCAGATGCAGCAGCAGCGCCACCAGAATGCGAAAATCATCTATGACATGGTGGTCAACTATTTTCAGCCGAGCGGTCCGGTAGACGGGCTAGGCAATCCCGTTTCGGCCGAACAGGTCGCCACCGTCAAACGCATCGCGGCCGAGGCGGATCTCATCACCTGTGCTTCTGGCTATATCGCCAAACAAGCCGCTGTCGAGTTCCCCCACAAACAAATCGCCCACCTGCCAGACCCGATCGATCTAGATCATTTTAATCACCAAAAGTCAGTGCAGGCGTTTAATGACCGGCCGCTGATTGCTGGCTGGAGCGGCGTATCAAAAAAGGCAGGGGAGCTTGAAAAGGTGCGGCCGCTGTTAAAAAAACATGGCATTCGATTGCTTTTGGCCACAGACAAACGGCCAACTTTTATCAATCAAGGTGAATGGCTACGCGGCCGATGGGCCGGTCGATTTGGCAAGATGGGAAACACTCAACCTGAACTTATCGCCCATCGCTGGCGCTATGAAACCTTTGCTCAACAAATCAGTCAGGCTCACTTTGGCATCAGCCCCCGTTTTCTCGATTCACCGTATAATTTGGGGCACAGTTCGTTTAAGATCGGCGTATTTCTAGCCCAAGGGCTACCCGTTATCGCCTCACCAGTCCCATCGTACCTTGATCTTATGCAGCAGAACGGAGAAACTTCGGCCGGTATCATCTGCAACAACTGGGCCGAGTGGGACGACGCACTCGGCAAAATCAACAACAATCGAGACATCTTAATTCAATACCACCAACAAGCGCGTGCCACGGCCGAGAAAATATCGATCCCCAACGTCGCGGCCCAACTCAAACATCTCTTTGAAGCGACATGCGCTAACTAACTAACTAATCCGCCAACCCAACATTCTTCTTTGAAAAAACTAATTCTCGCCACCACCTCATTTATCTTAGACATCCTACCCGCCCGCTGGACCATTCGGTCGCTGTTTAAGCTGGACCAATATTTGTACTACTTGCAGCAGCAAGCGTCTCTGCGCTATGGCGATGGGGTTCATCCCAAACACCGGCTGCTCAACTATCATCAGTTTTTTTGCGGCCGCATTTCGGCCGACGAATCGGTGCTTGACATCGGCTGTGGGTATGGGGCGCTGGCCAACTCTATCGGCAAAACGGGGGCCAGCGTGACCGGCATCGATTACAACGAAAAAAGCCTTGCCAAAGCACGTGAAACCTTCTCTCATCCCAATGTCACCTTTTTATTCGGAGACGTCCTCCAAACCGACTTTGATGATCCGTTCGACGTGGTTGTGATGTCGAACGTGTTAGAACATATTGAACATCGACCAGAATTTTTGCGCCGTGTGACCCAGTCTGTAAAACCGAAACGGTGGCTGATTCGGGTCCCCCTTTTTGAACGAGATTGGCGCGTGCCGCTTAAAAAAGAGCTTGGGGTTGAATATCGGCTCGATCCGACCCATTTTATCGAATATACCCAAGAAATTTTCGCCGAAGAAATGGCGGCCGCGAATCTAGAAATCACTCACATCGAAATCCGATGGGGGGAGATTTGGTCGGAGCTTCGGCCAAAATAAACGATGCATTTGGTTTTATTTTTTACCCGTAGCGTCTCGCTTAAACGCTGGCAAAGCCAAGGGATGATCGGCCGTGAAACAGCCTTGTATCGGCAGCTTCTGCCTCATCTCGATCAAATCAGCTTTGTCACCTATGGAGGTGCAGACGATTTGAGCTTAGCGGACCAACTACCCGGCATCAATATTTTGTGCAACCGTTGGGGGCTACCAAAACGGCTCTATGCGCTGCTCCTACCGTTTTTGCACTTTTCAACACTGCGCAGCGCCAGCCTGTTCAAAACCAATCAAATTCATGGGGCGGATGTGGCGTTATGGAGCCAAAGGGTTCATCAAAAACCTTTGATCGTGCGGGCGGGCTACATGTGGCCGCGCGACCATGAACGGGAAGTCGGCCGGTCGTGGCGTACCCGCCTCATGGACCGCATCGCGGCCCGAGCTTTACGCCGAGCGGACCAGATTGTGTTTACAACAGATGGGATGAAGCGGTATGCGGCTGACCATTACGCCATTTCTCCTGAAAAAATCAAAATTGTCCCGAACTACGTCGATATGGCCCTTTTCAAACCTCAACCGGAAGTCGAAAAGGTCCCCGGCCGAATTATCGCCATCGGCCGCTTGCATGAGCGGAAAAATTTAGATTTGCTTATTCAAGCGGTGGCCGGCTTGCCAAACGCCCACCTCGTTTTTGCAGGGGATGGGCCAGAGAGAGCCAAATTAACCCGCTTGGCCCAATCCTTAAACGTTGACGTACAGTTTGCCGGTGCGATGGCGAATGACCAACTGCCAGAGCTAATCGCAACTGGAGAAGTTTACGCCATGGTTTCTCGATTTGAAGGGCACCCCAAAACCTTGATCGAGGCGATGGGGTGTGGCGCGGCCGTTTGCGCCACCGATGTCGAGGGGATCAGCAACATCATTGTAGACGGGCAAAATGGACGGCTGTGCCAACCCACGGCCGAGTCGATTCAAGAGACGCTGTCACAAATGCTGGGGGATAACGCTACGCAAAACAAGCTCGGTGCGGCCGCCCACCGATATGCGCTAAATCACTATGCGCTCGAAAAAATCATTGAGCAAGAGCTAGCCATTTATAAAACAGTGGTGGGGGGTGCAGCATGAGCCAGCTTCCACCCGTTTTACTATTTTCATCATCCGATTGGGAAGGGCTTTGGGGCAGTCGGCAGCAGGTTGCACTAGAGCTCAGCGGCCGTGGACATCAGGTTCTGTTTATTGAACGGTTTGCCGGCTTAGAGCATTTGTACAAATACCCCGAGATGCGCCAGCGCCATGTCACGCGCAATCGGCTCGTCAAAGTGCAAGATCGTTTGTGGCGCGCTATGCCCCCGCCGCTATTGCCAGGATATTACCATGCCCCACTAGTGACCCAGATCAATGCCAATATCGTCGGCCGACGCCTCAATGGCATCATTCAAAACTTTCTCCAAGGGCGTCGGCCGATCTTATGGATGTTTAAACCGGAGCACCATTTTATGATGGGTCGCTATCACGAATTGGTCTCGGTTTATCACTGCATCGATGAGTACACCGTCGGTACCAGCGGCCGGAAAACCCGCGTCATTCAATCTTTAGAAGCGGAAATGCTGCGCAAGGCGAACGTCGTCTTCGCCAATTCAATGATCACCTATCAAAACAAAAAAGCGCTGGCCCCGCACACCCATCGCTTCCCCAGCGGGGCCAACGTTGCCCATTTTGGCAAAGCGCTGACCGCCAACCCACCAGCCGAAATCGCCCAGCTCCAATCCCCCGTACTAATGTTCGCTGGATGGATCGGGGACAAAATCAATTTAAAGCTGCTGGTAGAAATCGCGCAGGAAAAGCCGGATTGGACGCTGGTGTTGATCGGCTCAACCTTCCCTGGCCATGACACCGCCAGCATGGCCCGGCTCAAGCAGTTGCCCAATGTGCTGCTCCCCGGCCGGATCGATTTTAACCAACTGCCCAATTGGTTCGCCAAAGCGGACGTTTGCCTGCTCCCCTATGTGCAAGGGGATGCCGCCCTGTACCGTAGCCCGCTTAAACTGTATGAGTACCTTGCCACCGGTCGGCCGATTATCAGCACCCCTCACCCAGAGGTCTCTGTCTTCGATCATCTGGTCGCCATTTATCGCAGCCAAGATTGGGTGACCGCCATTGAAAACATCTTGAAAAACGGGACAGAGGCGGGGCAAGAAATGCGTTTGTCCGTTGCCCGAGAGCACTCTTGGGAAAAAAGAGTGGATGGGATGCTAGACGCCATCAACCAGGAGATCGCCCGATGAAAATGCCGATTAAGCTAAACAAAAGCGGCTGGCCAGGACTGGTGACATCGTGGCTGCCTACGGCCGACGACCCTCGCAATCTGCGCCAGCCTCAGATCACATCAGATGCATTTACCCAGGCGGTGTCTGTCTTTAAATTTGGCACCACCTTTAAAACCACCCAAAAAGCCCGATTCCCTCAAACGGTCAATCTGTTGGGGCAGCTTGCGTTTGATCACCCACCGGTTGTTTTAGACGTTGGGGCTTCAGACGGCATCACATCGCTGCATGTTATGCAGAATGTCCCTTTCAAAACCTACTACCTCACAGATCTTAATCCGGCCGTGTGGCACACCACCGCAGGCGGCCGCACCACGTTTTACACCCCAGACGGTCAACCGATTCTCATCGTATCGGATCGGCTGGTGGTTTATTCAGACTTTGCCGATTCTCATCCGCTGTTACGCCGCTGGGCGAACCAAATGTTTGAAAGCAGCCCTGAATTTAAACCGGAATTCAAAAAGATCGATCTTATCAATCCGGCCGTCCTTGATTACAGCCCGAATATCGTTGTACAGCAACATTCTATTTTTGACCGATGGCCGGGAGGATCGGCCGATTTAGTGATCGCCGCCAATATTCTCAACCGCTCTTATTTTTCAGACGGCCAATTGGTGCAAGCGGCCGAGAATCTGCTTGCCGTCCTAAACCAAAACGGCGTGCTGGCCATCATCGATAGCCGAAATATCGAAAAAAGCACCCTGTTTAGAAAAACAGCCACAGGGTTAACTGTTTTGAATCAAATTAATGGCGGCACTGAAATCCACCAGCTTCTGCTTGACGCTCTCATCTAATGTCTGTCCCCCAAACACCGATCCAAGTGACCCACCTTGTCACCGACCTCATTACGGCCGGGGCGCAAAAAGCGCTCCTGCGCCTGCTCATCCATACCGATCGTGACAAATTTCAGCCACGGGTCATCGCGTTACGCAATGGAGACACGCCGATAGCCGCTCAACTCATCGATTTAGGGATCGAAGTAATCGATTTGCAGATGCTGCCCAAATGGCGCGTGGGGCGGCTTATGCGGCTGGCCCAAGAATTACGCACAAACCGACCTGATATTTTGCACTGCTGGATGATCCATTCAAACATTATCGGCCGCCTAATCGGCCGCATGACCCGTGTCCCCAAAATCGTTGTATCACGTCGCAGCGACAAAAACGGCAGCCGGTGGGCCACGGTACTTAACCGCTGGCTGGTCAACTGGTCAGATGGAATGATTGCGGTCAGTGAAAGCACCAAAGCGGCCGAGTTGGCTGAAACCGGTATCGACAGTGCTAGGGTAACCGTGGTTCCCAATGGCATAGACGCCAGCATGTTTGAAAACAAACCCTCTGCCGCAGACCGGCAGCAATTAAGGGACAGTTTAGGGTACGATAATGAGACCATTCTGATCGGCTCCGTCGGCCGCCTAACCGAGGCCAAAGGGTATCCCGATTTGCTAAATGCATTTAAAACGGTGTCCGCCACACTGCCACAGGCACGTTTGCTGATTGCCGGCAAAGGTCATTTAGAAGCAGCTTTAAAAGCACAGGCGAAACAGCTTGGCATCGGTGAACGGGTCCAATTCCCAGGGGTCCGTTCAGACATCCCGCAGTTGCTCGATGCGTTAGACCTATTTGCGTTTTCGTCCCACTGGGAGGGCATGCCAAATGCCCTCATGGAGGCGATGGCGGCCGGGCTGCCCTGCGTCGCCACAGCGGTCAGCGCCGCCCCTGAACTCATCGACAACGGTTTGCATGGCATTCTTGTCCCCCCCAAACAACCGGCCAAGCTCGCTGAGGCCATTTTGAAAATTGCCAACGACGGGCCATTGGGTGATCGATTAGGGCAAGCGGCCCAACAGCGCATTTTGTCTGAATTTACACTGGCCAATACGGCGCAAAAAACCGTTGCCGTCTATGAAGCAGTCATCAACACGGCGTAGGCACGAAGAATCTAGGCTAAATCTCGAACGATCACCTTGATTGCAAAAGACTTTTCGTGTCTTTAGCAGAACGCAACATAATTTATCAATTTTTGGATTGCAGAATTCAACCGTCAATCTCAAAACGCAAATCGTAAATGCTAAAAGTTTTACATCCCATCACCCGCCTGATCATCGGCGGGGCACAAGAGAATACGATGCTCACGGCCGACTATCATTCACACCTGCCTGAGTTTGAAGGCAAATATCAGGTAGATATCGTCTGCGGCCCGCAAACCGGCCCTGAAGGGTCGCTAATCGAAGAAACCAAACATCGCGGGGTAAAGTTGACCATCATGCCAGAAATGGTGCGAGAGGTAAGCCCGATCAATGATTTAAAAGCGATTTTTAAGCTGCGTAAAATGATGATCGACGGCCGATACGACATCGTCCACACCCATAGTTCAAAAGCTGGGGTGCTAGGCCGTATCGCGGCCAAATGGGCCGGAGTCCCCCATATCGTCCACACCGTTCACGGTTGGAGCTATCATGAACATATGTCGGACCGCAAGAAGAACTTTTATGTTGCCCTTGAAAAAATCGGTTATCGGGCCGGTGATGCGATGATTACCGTCTCCCCCAAAGATATCGACAAGGGGTTAGCCGAGGGGATCGGCCGGCGAGAAGATTACACCGTCATTCGTAGCGGTATCGAACTCGATCGTTTTGGACAAGTAGACGAACAAACCGGAATCAAAATGCGCCAGACGCTTGGTATCCCGACCGATGCGCTGGTCATTGGTAGCGTGACTCGATTGAGCGAGCAAAAAGACCCGCTCACCATGATCGAGGCGATGGCCCGAACCCATCAACAGCGGCCGGACAGCTGGTTTTTAATTGTAGGGGATGGGGCTTTGCGGCCGGATGTTGAAGCCAAGATCAGCAGCTTTGGGCTTAACGAACGCATCCTGCTAACCGGCCTGCGTCGCGATGTACCGGAACTGATCGCTACGTTCGACATATTTATGCTCGCCAGCTTGTGGGAAGGTCTGCCACGCGTCTTGCCCCAGGCGATGGCCAGCGGATTACCCATTGTTTGCACCCGGGCAGATGGCTCGGCCGAAGCGGTGATTGACGGCGAAAATGGATTTTTAGTCGAGCCGCAACAGCCTGATCAAATCGCCGAAAAGTTGATCAAATTAATTGATGATGAGCCCTTACGGAATAAAATGGCAGCGGCCGGCAAAAAGCTTGTGCCCACTTTTGGTGCTCGCAAAATGGTCCAAGATATCGATTTGCTTTACCAAACCTTAATTGAACGGAAAAATTGAGTGAGTAATTAGTAGGTAAACAGTCCTAAATCGACCTTAGGACTAATCATTTTTTTCGTTTCCGGTAAAATATCTTCTCGAGAAAACGGAACCCTACACCATCAGGGTCTTAAATTTAAACATTGGGAATCATGTTGACTATGTGAGTCCCAACTCGTCAATCAATAATCATCAATCGTAGATCGCTTTATGAATTCAAAACTACAAGCATGGTGCGACAGCCTTCTAGAGCTTAGCTGGTTAACCGCCCTTATTATTTCCCCCATTTTTTTCAATGTGCATTCTGATCGGGTATTCGAGCCGGACAAAATTACGCTGGTCCGGTCGATTGCGATTTTTATGCTGGCCACCTGGCTGGTCCGGTTCGTAGACGGCCGGGAGTGGGAAAATCTAAATCGCTTCAAATGGTCCAACCCGGAATCCGTTTGGCGTCGGCCGTTTGTCTTACCACTGACAGCGATTGTGATTATTTACATCATTTCTACCTTGTTTTCTGTTACCCCGGCCGTTAGCTGGGCCGGGTCATACCAGCGTCTGCAAGGCACCTACACCACCCTGTCCTACATCGCCATCTTTTTCGTCATGACCGTTTCATTGAGAAACGAAAAACAGATTCACCGACTCGTGACGACCGCCATCATCGTCAGTATTCCCGTTTCGCTTTACGGCATGCTGCAGCGGCTTGGTTTAGACCCGCTCCCGTGGGGTGGAGACACCAGCAACCGTATCGCGGGCAACATGGGGAATGCGATTTTCTTGGCCGCTTGGCTCATCATGGTGACGCCGCTCACATTGGGGCGCATCATCTCATCTTTTACAAACATTTTGAGCGATGAAGACCTGAATATCGCGGATATTATCCGCTCGTCGATTTACATATTTATCATCGCCATTCAGCTCATGTCGATTTATTGGACCTTTAGTCGCGGTCCTTTCATCGGTCTGTTGGTCGGCCTATTTGCCTTCTTCACCATCTTGCTGGTTGCGCTCAGAAATTCAGACGACCAGAATAGCAAACTATCCGGCAGAGACATTCTTATCTCTTCAACAGGGTTAATTCTGGGGCTTGCCTCTCTCATCTTAAGCGGTTATCTACGGAGTTCGATCGGGGATTGGGGGGCATTGGCCGTTTCGCTCGTCGTCATCATTTTATGGACGCTGGCAATTTTTGTGATGATCGCGACTCGCACCGGTTGGCGCTGGTTATGGGCCAGCTGGTTGCTCTTGGCCACGTACGGGGTCATTTGGTTCGGCATCTTTAATACCTACGACCTGTATCCTGAAAGCATTACCAACGCCCCTGTCATTAGCAAGGTGACAGACAACTATGAAGCGTGGCGCGAATTGCCCGGCATCGGCCGGTATGGAACTCTTCTCAATTCAGAAAGCCGCACGGCTAAAGTTCGAATCTTTATCTGGCAAGGTGCGGTCGATTTAATCACCCCACACGAGCCTTTAACCTTCCCTGACGGCAGCACAGATAGCTTTAACATCCTGCGGCCGCTCATCGGCTATGGCCCCGAAGCGATGTACGTCGCCTACAATCGTTTCTATCCGCCGGAATTAGGCACTGTAGAAGCTCGGAACGCTTCGCCCGACCGATCTCATAACGAAACTTGGGACGCCTTTGTCATCACCGGCCTGCTCGGATTTTTAGCGTGGCAATGGCTTTATGTCTCAATTTTTTCTCAAACCTTTGCATGGCTCGGGGTGTTGCGCTCACAGCGTGATCGCATTTTGCTCATCGGCCTGTGGGTCGGCATGGGGCTTTTAGTCGGACTAGGCTTCTCGGCCGCCCGTGGGATCGAGTTCTTCGGTGTCGCATACCCGGCCGGGTCAATCTTAGGATTAATCGTTTACCTCGTTTATTACGCCGTTTCATTCTCCGGCTCGGCCGACATAGAGGCCACCGAGCAGCGTGACCCGTTCTCGCGCAATACGATCACGATGATCGCCGTGATCGGTGCCATCGTCGCCTTCTATGTCGAAATTCACTTTGGTATCGCCATCGTTTCGACCCGCACCTATTTCTTTGCTTATGCGGCCCTATTGTTCGCCATCGGCCACACTTTAAAAGATACGGTAGCCGCCTCGGATGGCATTTTAGCGCTTGATGCGGCTAACACTGCTGTCGAGGAAGAAGTGATCGTAGAAGAAGAACCTGTAACCAAAGGGTCGAAAAAGAAGAGGGGCAAAGGAAAAGGGCGCAAAGGGCGCTCCCGCACTCCGGTTCTCAACACCGGCCGACAAACGGCCGATTGGGTTCGCCCCGCCATGATCTGGTTCTTTGTGTTAACGATGATGTGGATGGCGATGGCGTTCAACTACACCGTTTTTACCCCAGACCCCCAAAACCCGATTCAAACATTAGAAGATATCCCAACCGCGTTTGAGATTTTCCAGCAATCGATGTTTGTTAACCCTCGTGAAGGGTTTTCATCATCCCCCTACATCTTCCTCATCACCATCATGAGCTGGGTTTTGGGATCCTTGGTGGCCCTCAGTGAAATGTCGAAGAACGGCGTTTACGCGATTCCTGGCAACCTGCAGCGGAACAAACAGCGCGAAACAATGGTCGGCTATGGCCTGCTCGCTCTGGGATTGGTTCTCGCGGGGCTTTTTATCTACGGATTCTTTTTCAATGTTCAAAACCTCAGCGACCTCGGCCGAATCGGGTATATCACACTCGCGCCGTTGGGTGCGCTGGTATCAGTCTTGGCCGGAATGCGACTTGTTAGTGGAGACACAGAAGCGCCACAAATGGCGGCGGCTGTCGGCTTGGCCGGTATCGCTCTCTCCATCCCGATGTTTCTAACCGGTGAAACGATCTCGATGTGGATTGGTTTAATTGGCATTGCGGCCGGCGTGCTGATCTTGGCCCTGTTCTGGAGCAAATCGACCCAAGCACTCGCCATGCCCGCCGCGCTGGTTTCACTCGGGTCAATTCTAGTCGGTTTAACTTATCAGCTCATGCACGCATCTCGCCTGCGTCAAAGCTTTATCACCCCGACCTCGATTACGGCCCAAACGCCCGAGACGGTCCGCCGAGTGGTTGAAGCCCAAGAGTTTTCAACCATCTTAGGGCTCTTTTACATCTTTGTCTTTTTCATCATCATTGTGATGGGTTTTCTGGTTAGCCGTGACGCGTTTACCAGCCGCATTGACCTTGGGTTTGGCCCAGGATTTGTCGCCCTTGTCGCCATCTTCCCTCTTTGCTTCTACATGATTAGCGTGTCAAATCTGCGCATTATCCAATCGGACATTATCTACAAACGGGGTAAACCTTGGGACAACCAAGCCACCCGATTGGGTGACAATCCTGAAGCGGCATCCGCCTATTGGGACAATGCGATCGCCGTTTATGAAAAAGCTTTAGAATTGGCACCTCGTGAAGACTTCTATTATTTGTGGCTCGGCCGCGCCTACCTTGAAAAGTCATCTTACTTAGAAGGAGAAGAGCGGGATGACATTCTAAATACCGCTCAGAATTCATTGTTTACGGCGCAAAACATCAATCCGCTAAACACCGACCACACCGCAAATTTAGCTCGGCTAAACTCGCGCTGGGCCTCGCTCGAATCGGCCGGTAGTGCACAACGGGCAGAACGGGTCGCCAACGCGACCGGCTATTACCAAGCCTCGGTAGAGTTAAGTCCACAAAACTCAACCATCCGCAATGAATATGCTCGCATGACCTTCGCATTTACCCAAGAGTGCGATACGACACTCGACATCTACGAAGAGTCGGTCGCGGCCGATCCGCTGTTCTCAACCACTCAATATCAATATGCTGAAGCATTGGCCCAATGTGCTCTTCGTGAAGAAGGGGATGCGCGTGAAGCGTTTTACCCGCAAATTTCGGCCGCCTATGAATCCGGTATTGAATTAGAACGCAAAGATAATGCAAAAACGCAGCGCTGGGCAGAAGCTGGGCAACGATTAGAGCAATTGGGTGGCTACGACGAAGCGATCGCCGCTTATGAGATGGCACTGGCACTACCAAGTGAACAGATCCCTGCGTGGCGCAGTACCTTCTTAATCGCCAATGCCCATTCCTTGGCAGGCAATACGGCCCAAGCACGCAGCTTTGGTGAAGCGGCGTTAGAAACCGCCGCACCAGATGCTGTCCCGCAAATTGAAGCATTCTTAGAGGCTCTAAACTAAGCGCGCATGGCTACGATCATCGTTACCTTTATTATCGCCTTCAGCATTCCGTTTTTTGGCACCTCCTCAATCCGGCAGCTCGCTTTGCGCATCGGCTTTGTCGATGCGCCGGCCGCGCGCAAATTACACAAAGAACCGATGCCGATGATGGGCGGGGTCGGCATATTTGGTGGAGCCATTGTCGCCTTTCTGCTCATCTTCATCGTCTTCGAGGTCTATACACTTTCGCAACCGGTCATCGGAATTATGTTGGGGATGGTGATCGTATTGGCCGTTGGCTTAGCCGATGACAAGATGGGGTTGTCACCCAAAGTTAAATTGGCTGGTCAATTTGTGGCGGTTGCGGTGCTGATCTGGTTTGGGGTCATGGTTTCGCTACCGGTCCCCTACTGGCTCAATATCTTCTTCACTTTTTTGTGGGTAATCGTCATCATCAATGCAACCAACTTTTTAGACAACATGGATGGCGCATGTGCCGGTATCGCCGGGGTCCAAGCCGCCTTTATCACCTTACTAGGGGCACTCAACGGTCAGTTTTTAGTTGCAGGGCTCGCGGCGGGTGTGTTTGGGGCTTGTCTTGGCTTTTTACGCCACAATTTTCAACCTGCGAAAATCTTCATGGGGGATGCGGGTGCGCTGATGCTAGGTTTTATTCTAGCCATCTTGGCGCTCGAAATAAATTTCCCCGAAAACAGCAATTTTGTCACTTGGATGGTCCCCCTCTTCTTGCTAGGGGTTACGCTGTTTGATCTGGCTTTAGTGGTGTACGCCCGTTTGCGCCGTGGGGTGAATCCACTCACCACGGCCGGAAAAGACCATACGGGCCACCGCTTGGTTAATATGGGATTCTCTCAACGTGAAGCGGTTATGATTTTGTATATCTTCTCTGGCACCCTAGGCATGGTTGCGATTTTTATCACCCAAGCTTCAGTTGTCGAGGGGTACATCATCGGTGGGTTTGTAGCGGTGTTATGTATCAGCGCCATTAGCGCACTTGAACGCAGACAAGTGACACAGTAATATTTTGGGTTGAAACTAAGTTCAATGTCCCGTGGGTATATTCAATTGCGATCTCAGCTTGCAATTGCCCACACACTCTCTTTTAAATATCATGGCAAAAAGAAAATCTAAAAACAAAAATTTTGCATCACGACGTGCGGCCGAATCGAATGCGGCACAGCGACAAGAGGCGATCACAACTTCTGTTCGCAATGTCATCTTTGGATTAATCGGTCTGACCATCCTTGTGGGTGGTATCTACTACTTGATTCAGTTTTTAAATGAACCGGTTGCAGAAGAACCGGCTGCGATTCAAACTGGAACTGAAACTGGAACGGGTGGTACGGTAAACGCCGATGGCCCCACAGGTACGCTCATGGAGACAGATCGGCCGCTGGCAGAAATCGACGCTCTCGACCGAAATGATTACTATAATGCACCACCGGAGATGACCATAGACACCTCAAAAAGTTATCAAGCATTGTTGACCACCGACCAAGGTGAAATGTTGATTCAGCTCTTTGATGACGAAGCCCCGATCACTGTAAACAACTTTGTCTTTTTGGCCAATCAGGGATTTTATGATGACCTAACCTTCCACCGAGTCATCGAGAACTTTATGGTGCAAGGTGGTGACCCGGCCGGAGTCGGCAACGGCGGCCCGGGATACAGCTTTGAAGATGAATTTGATCCAAATTTGAGATTTGACCGGCGCGGTCTGTTGGCAATGGCCAACTCTGGCCCTGCAACCAACGGCAGCCAATTTTTTATCACCCACGTCCCAACAGACTGGTTGAATGACGCACATACGATTTTTGGCGAACTCATCTCGGGTGATGATACACTAGGCGCCATTCCGATCTCGGGTGAACCAGGCTCACCGGCCAAACTCATTCGGGTCGAAATTTACGAAAACTAAAATCAACTGGCTGGTTCGATTATCAAAATCCAACCGAAAACCCAGTCTAA
>JAHDEB010000339.1 GCA_020629055.1 Chloroflexota bacterium | reverse complement strand
AGCGATCGCTGAAGTCAAGATGGCAATCACGACCGGTGTGATCTAAACGGCCGCTATTTTAGCAAGATACTAACTCGAAAGGTATTTATTCAGCAGGTTGGTCCAGTTTGACAAAAGGATATGTGTTCTTCGAAAAGAAGAGCTAAAAACTGGCCCAGTCTGGCGCAAATAGTTGGGGTGTTGAACAATTACCTCGAAAGAAACAATCTCAAAGCCTCGGCCAAATGCGGTCGGGGCTTTTTTTGTAAGATTTGATTGAACCGGATCATCAAATATTAAGTGATTATTTAGATTCACAATTTTTGCCTGTAGTAGGTTATAATTCCAAGGTGTAAAATCATTAAATTTAGCTTTCCCGAGATCCATATGAAAAGAACTGTTTTACGTAATTTATTTGTTTTTGGCCTAATCGTTTCTGGACTTTCCCTTTTTACAAGTGGGGCAGAAGCTTTTGGCTCTTACTGCTTTCCCTTAGAGACTGGAGAACAATATGTCTGCAGTTTCGTAACGGTGCAACCTCAGTTTGTTCGCCCAGAAGCGGTAAAAGATGAATTTGTGCTAACACAACAATATGGACGCTTGGCCGACTATACCAACGTACATCGTGAACCCACCCGAAATAGTGAGATCGTCCGTAATGTAGGGGATGGATTTCTTTATGTTACAACCCAAGGCATGTTCCAAGATGAAGGTGGCGAGTGGTGGTATATGATCAACTTGGGTGAATTTGTTCACTACGATGATCTAAAAGTCGCCGAGCAATCTACATTCCGGGGTGTTGAGATTAACTATCAACCCACTCGGCCGTTTGGTTGGGTCGTAGTGCGCGACTTTACCCCTTCAACCGCTCCTGGAGCAGAGGCTGATGAACGGTTCTCAAAAATGAAGCGGTATGATTTTATTGAAGTCTACGACGCGGTTGAAGCGGATGATGGCTGGATTTGGTACAACATCGGTGACGGCCGGTGGATCAATCAGCAGAACGTCAGCTTGGTCGATGTAGATGAGCGGCCGGAAGGGGTTGGCCCCAACGACCTGTGGACCGAGATCGACCTGTATGAGCAGACGCTCGCAGCGTATGAAGGGGACACCATGGTCTTTGCCACGCTTATTTCTACCGGGTTAAACCGTTGGCCAACCTATGAAGGGTTGTTCCAAGTAGACAGCGACAATCGATTTGTTGAAACTAAGATGGGTGGGGCTGAAGGCAAAGTTGACTATTACTTTGTAGAAGATGTGCCTCATACGATGTATTTTGATTTGCACAATGAGATCGCTTTACACGGTGCATATTGGCATGATCGTTTCGGTTATAAACATAGCCATGGCTGCGTAAATATGCCTGTGCAAGACAGCGAATGGGTTTTTAACTGGTCAACCGATCACAATGATCTAGATTTCTTTGTGTATGTTTGGGAATCATCTCCGTCGCAGTATTTCGAACGGTATGACCCTATAGATCCATTTGTTGGTGCTTAAGCCGCATTCAGGATAATTAATAAATAAAAAAGGGCGATCGATTCAAAAATCGATCGCCCTTTTTTATTTAAACTGAAACCTACGATAAATTAAACACGAGCATATTAAGTGCTGTGACCAAGTCCGCTTGCCCTGTTTTCACCCGCACATCTATGTCTAAAAGATGGGAGTAGACTTGTTCCAACTGACGCATGCTAAAGCTTTTCGCTTGCTGTGCCACCTTACCTACAACAAAACTGTGGATCTTAGTTTCCTTTGAGATTTCAGGCGGCCGCATATTTCGATCGATCAATTCCTTGACCTGAATCATCATCCGAAATTGGCGGACGAACATCGAAAAAATCAAAAACGGCTCAGCACCTTCGTTTAACTTTTGCTGTAACAGGCGGGCCGCTTGGGCTCCATTTCGATTGCCTAAGGCATCCACTAAATCAAAAATATTTACTTCAGCGATATGGGGAGAAAGAAGTTGAACATCTTGCGGACTAATTTCTCCAACCTCTTCACCTTCTGCACCTAAACGATAAAGGACCATTTTTTCGATTTCGTTATCTAACAGCCCCAGATCATTGCCCGCATTGGTCGCTAACATTCGGGCTGCGGCCGGATGCATTTTGCCACCTTTCTCAGTTGTGCGTTTGACGATCCACTGCTCAAGCTTAGGTCCCGCCAGCGGCTCAAATTTGCGCACAACACCGGCCACTTCTTCCTTTGCTGCTAGTTTTAATGCCTTGCTGTTTGATTTCAGGCTCTTCCCTTCTATAAAAAACAGCCTTGCGCTGTCCGGTATCTGGGCCAAGTAATCGAGCAAGGTATTTACTTCTTTGGCGTCTGGTGAACTGGTAAAGTAATTTTCAACGATAACAATCCGTTTGGGCGCTAAAAATGGCATCGCGTTGCACGCATCCATCAGGTCATTAACGCGAAGCCCTTTTCCATTGAGTTGGGTCGTATTGAGCGAAAGCATATCGGGATCCCCGATTTTCGCTTTGATCGTGTTGAGCGTTTCCCATGCACCATGGGTATTCTCGCCATGAAAAATATAAAACATAAGATCGCTGAACTTACTGGCTAACCTGCCGAGTTTTAATAAAGTAGCTGTTTAACTCGGCGCTGTTTTGGTGACCCAATAGTACCCGAAATATCCGGCTAACCCACGGCGGGCTAATTTTCTTGACGCTTTCAATTTCCATCGTTCCAGGCTTTCCAGTTGTTGTATAAGACTGGAAGAACATGCCGGCCGGTTTTGAGACGATGAGTGCCATGACTACGCCTAAAATGGCGCTTGGTAAAATGCCTAAAAAGTCGAGAGCATTGAGCTTGTTTTTGCCGCTCCGTTGCCGTTCAAACGCGAAAATCGCCTGTCCTGCCAAAGTCGCTAAGGCGGCCGTGGTAAGCAATACCGTGCCGCAATTGGGATGCAGGGCCAGTGATTCTTCCCCATCCTTCATCCGTTGTAGCGCTTCGGCCGCAGCTTTTTCAATCGCATCGGCCGGTATATCAGCAAAAAGGTTCAGATGGAATCCGTTCAGGGTCGCATTGCCTTGAGCCCCAAAGCCTTTGTACTGGCTAGATAGAACATGAATCGTTGCATGTTCTAAGCCATGATTGCGTCGGATTTTTGTGATTAAATCGGTACTCATTGTTTAATGTCCTCTATGATTTCAGATTGCCTTGTAAGGTGGCAATCACACGCCGGCCGCCGGCCGCGTTGCGATGTTCACACAAATATATGCCTTGCCATGTCCCCAATGCGAGCGCGCCATTTTTTATCGGAATGGTCAATTCTGTACCCGTTAAGATCGACTTGATATGGGCGGGCATATCGTCTGGCCCTTCATACGTATGTTGATAGTGGGGAGCATTCTCTGGCACCAAAATATCTAGATGACGGCGCACATCAGATCGGACTGTAGGATCAGCATTTTCATTGATCGCCAATGATGCGGATGTGTGCTGAATAAACAGATGCAACAGCCCGACGTTTATTTGGTTCAGTTGTGGAATGTGGGCAAGTACCTCACGGGTAATGAGATGGACTCCGCGCGGCTGCGGCCGTAGTTGAAATGACACTTGATCCCAAAACATACTGAATTGTACCAACCGATTCTTATTAAGGCTTTTTATCTTATCTTTAAATCTAAAAACCACTGCAATCGGGTGCGTAATATCAACAAGTGCAAACAATGTTTAACCCTTTGAAGAGAGTGCCGGATGAAAATTTATCTTGAACCTATCATAAATCGGTAGCTAATACCATGCGGCGTAAGTAACTGATTGGTTAAAGTAGCGCATGGTATCCCATACAAAGGGGTGAACCACATTTCAGTTTGTCAGCCATTTATACCCCTTTGTACTAGTGCTTCGCCCAACTTCTTTTGTGAGGTTGCTGGTTCAAGATGGCGAAGCCTAAAGTGTTTGCCCCGTTTTAAAACCTAGCAATCTTTGTTGGGTCAAACACTAGCACCTAAATCAAAAGAGCCCAATCGGTATTTTTACCGATTGGGCTCTAGG
>JAHDEB010000082.1 GCA_020629055.1 Chloroflexota bacterium | reverse complement strand
CTTAGACAACTTAGAACCTTATGCTTGAAGATGCCTTTTCATTCACGGCCGCAGAATTAGAACTCAATCGATCGGGAAAACTATCTGCTGATCAAGAAGCCAGATTGGAACAATTTCGAGAGATGCGTGGCTGCGGCCGACGAGCCGCCGTTATCGCGTTTGGGTTAACAGCGGCCGGAATGTTTGCGGTCCCCTTGGTTCTCGCGAATGAACCGGGGATGGGGCAGGCACGGCCGTATATTTGGGGGGTGGCTGGATTTATCGTCGCCATTATGCTGATATTTAGTCTAGTCGAACTATTTGCAGGTCAAAAGATGGCAAAAGGGGAAATAAGCACAATGCAGGGGGTGGTCGAAACATGGTCGAAAGAGATCGGCGCACGTAGCAGTAAGGTCGGGACAGCCTACTTTATGAATGTAGATTTTAAAAAGTATCAGCTGACGACAGAAGCGCAAATGGAAGCCCTCGAAGATGACCAATCTTATCGTTTTTACTATATCGAAAACGGCCGGGTGCCGATTATCTTTTCTGTTGAACAGATCGATTAAATTTAGGCTATTATTGGTACCGTTTTGCTTTTTTTGTGCAAAGTTTAAGTTTAGGCCCCAAGTTGTTTTTTTGTTGCACGTTTTTAAGCGTCTTTTTCTAGGATTAGGCTCAGGGCATGATGATCTAGAATGTTGATCGCCTTGTTGTGGACGCTCACAATTTTATTCGTCGAAAACTTTTTAAGGGTCCGATTCAGATGCCGTACAGAAGTCCCTAACAGCGCGGCCAATCCCTCTCTTTTTTCGAGCTGAAAACTGCCCCCTTCGTCATTAAACCGTTTGAGCAGATAGCGAGCCAGCCGGGACTCGGCCGACAATGACACCTGTGCCTGTAACGTTGATGAAAAGCTGATCTTGCGGGCCAGATAGCGAAGCAAAAAGCGCAAAAAGCGCGGGTCTTCAGCCCCATATTTTTTGGCGATTTCGGCCGAGGTTACCAGTAAATGGGAGCCTTCTACCGCCCGTACATTGACATTGCTGGCTGATTCCCGTTCTTCAAACAGTTCAATATCCCCGATAACGGCCAACGGAGATAGATAAGCCATGACCGCTTGGTGCCCGTTGGGGTGCAAATAGCCGACTTGTAATTTGCCGGAAACAAGTAGGTAAAAAGAGGTCGATAGCTCCCCTTCACGGGATAGAAAATCCCCTTCATCAAACTGCCAAAGCTCGCAGGCAGACAGGATCTCGGCAGGAATATGGGTGTCTAATTCGAATTGATCAAAATAGCCCTGCTTTTGCTTTTTATCTGCTAAACGTTTCATTTAGGCAATACCTTCGCCCTCATTTTTGAACGCGCAAGCCTTCGGCATGCGTACTTAAACCTTCTATTTCCCATTTTTGTCGCTGTAGCGACAAAAATGGGAAATGTCTACGAGGAGCGACCAGAGGTCGCGACAAACGAAGCCGAATTAAAATAATGTCCGCTCTTCATCTTAAATTAGCTCGGCCGGGGTGCAATCCTCATCTTTTGTCGCCCGTAATGCGTCCACACAAGTGCGCAAAATCGACAATCTTGTTTCCCCCAGTTTTGAATGATCCGCCACAATTTCAATTGTAGGTTTAATTCCGGCCGCCCAGTTGATCGAAAGGGCAACCGCCGCAAAACACATCCCAGCTTCGCGGGCCAAAACCACTTCCGGAACACCGGTCATCCCGACCACATCTGCACCCAACATCCCGTACATTCTAATCTCGGCCGGGGATTCAAAGCGTGGCCCGTTGGCCGCTGCATAAACCGCCTTGCTAAACGGATTAAATCCCCCTTGCTGGAATTTATCGAGCAAAACTTGACTCATAACCGGGCAATAAGGTTGGCTCATTTCGACATGGCTTACCATGGCTGATTCTGATTCCTGGTCAAAAAAGGTAGATTTACGGCCGTTTGTAAAATCGAGAAAGTCACCCATCACCGCAACCCCCAACGGAGGAATATCCGGATTAATACCGCCAACGGCATAATTGGCGATCACCCGTTTAACCCCAAGGGACTGGAGCGCTTTAATGTTGGCCCTGTAATTGATTAAGTGGGGTGGAATCGAATGCCCCGTGCCATGACGGGTCAGGAAGACAATATCACTGTCTTTGCCTTGTCCTACAAACAGTCGGGCTGCCCCATACTCAGTTTCAACCGTCTCTTCTTTCAGATCTAATCCCGGGAGCTTGTACAGCCCGGTGCCACCAATAATTGCTGCTGTCATATTTTTCTCCTTTAGTTTGCTGCTTATGCTTAACGGTAATCAGTCGCCTTCAGCTCAGTTCGCTTCGTGACGGTAAACGGTGGGGCATAAAACTGATAATCTGTTTACTGGGCCGCAGAGCACCGGTGCGAAGCAAACCGATTATTGATAACTGGCTCCAAATTCATCCGGCTGGAATACCCCGTTTTTTGTCACAATGCCGGTAACCAACTCTGGTGGGGTAATATCAAATGCTGGGTACAACGCCTCGATATCAGGATGGGTTGTTGGGTGACCTTTAAACTGCTTCATTTCGTTCGGGTCACGCATTTCAATCTCAATCGAAGCGCGGTCAGGCCGATTCGGGTCTAATCCCCAGGCAAAGGCGTAATAAGGGATGTTGTGATAGCGGGCCGCTATGGCGTGCTGAAAGGTACCGACTTTGTTCACCACGTGGCCGTCCACCGTGATCAGGTCGGCCGCAGTGAAATACTTTTGAATTTTATTTTGTGCCATCAAACTCGATGCCATATTGTCACCGATTAAGGTAACCGGTACCCCCAATTCGTGTACAGATGGGGCCGTTAGTTTCGCCCCTTGTAAAAACGGCCGAGTTTCGGGCGTGTACACATGAATCTGTTTCCCATCTTCTTGGGCCATTGCGACCGCTAAAATAAACGATGTTTCAGCGAAGCACATGGTTAACACACCGTCCCCATCTTCGATCAAATTGGCCCCTAGCCGACCCCGCTTGGCGTAATCTGCGTAAATGTTCCGCCGCGTTTCCGCCAGCCAATCGATAATCGCCTTGTCGACCGGCCGCTGTTCGTTCAACGCTAAAACGGCGGCTTCCATCGCCATCTCTAGCCGCCTTGCCATGGCGGTATTGGTCGGCCGTGTGGCGACCAGTCGAGCCTGTGCCGCTCGCAAATGACTTAATGCAGCCTCTCGATCCATGCTTACCGTTTCATGCCCGGCTAACGCCAAGGCGCAGACGGCCGCTTGCCACGGACCAGCCCCTTGCGTCACCATTTGCTCGATTGCGACGGCAACCGCCTCAACAGATTCGCAATGCACAAAACTTTTCTCTAGCGGGTATTTGCTCCGATCGCCGATGACGACATGAGGACTGTTACCTACTATTTCAAAGCGGGCGATATTGTCCGGTTTTAGAATGAAAGGAAGAAGATGGTCTATGTCTGAGATTTGGAACATGAGGGGATTTTCGATTGACGACTAGCCGTTGTTGTGACGATTATCTAGGTAAGCGCAAAGTTGCGCGTCATGAGCCGTGTTTAGCCGGGGGATAATTTACCGTCGATCCTAAAGCTTAAGTCGTCCATGATGTCTTGATTTTAGCGATTAGAGCTGATTTTTCAGTTGCTGGCAACAAAGTGGCTTCAGCCGTATTTAGCATGTATTGCTCGGTATCTTCGGCCGACCAATCAAGCCGCTCGGCCGCCATGATCAATTCATCAGTCAACGTGGTGTTGAAGTAGGGCGGGTCGTCACTATTGATCGAAAACGGGATTCCCGCTGCTGAAATCTCTGGGAAACTGTGGTTGTCCATCGTGTCAAAAATGCCCAAGCAAATGTTGCTGGTTGGCGAGATTTCTAAATGTATTTGTCGCTCTTTTAGCAGCGCCATCAGATTTTTATCTTCGACGCAGCGTACCCCATGGCCGATCCTTGGCGGATCACAATATTGAATGGCGTCAAGCATGCTTTGTGGTCCGGCCGCTTCACCCGCATGCGGAACGATCGGCAGCCCAGCCTCTTTGGCGATATCGAAGGCGGGTGAAAAGAATTCCACCGTGTATTTGTTTTCATCACCTGCTAGCCCTAAGGCGACCACACCCTTGCCCATGCCGCTCACCGCCTGTTTTGCAAATCGTTGTGATCTTTCTTGATGGTCTCCAAACGTCATACTGCGAGGGATATCGATGACGTAATTCATGCTGACACCCAGATGACTTTCTCCCCAAGATTTGGCGCTGTTGAGTGCTGCCAACTGGTCTTCAAACGACATTGTCAGATGGTTGGCCGTGTAGGTCAGTTCAGTATAAACGATGTTCTGGCGGGCTTGTTCTGTCAAGAACTCTTTAGCCGCAAGCTCAATATCCTCTGGTTCCATAAAGCACATGGCGGTCTGCATATAAACGTCTAGAAAATGGTTGAAGTTTTTAAATTTAAACCACTCTTTCATCTCTGCTAGATTTTTAGCAGGCAGCGAGATATTGTTTTTCTTAGCCAACTTAAGAATCGTCTCCGGCCGGGTGGCACCTTTTAAATGCACATGGAGCTCAATTTTAGGCATCGCTTGGATTTTTGCTTTTAGGTTTTCTTTATTCATGATCTGTTTTCTTCCCTATTTTTATTCTGAATGCAGAAATCATAATGATAGGTTGAATGGCAAAAAAGGACATATGTCTCTTTTGGGTTTAAGCTTTGATTCGATTCATAAAAGTTCATCAGATTTAACCAACCCGCAAAAACCGTGTTATAATCCCCACCGTAAAGCTTTACAAAAAAATATTTGTACTCCATTAGGGGAGTTTCGAAAGAAGCTGAGAGGATGGTAAACCATCGACCCTAGTGACCTGATCTGGATAATGCCAGCGTAGGAAATATGGATGTGTCAATTTATAAGAACGAACTCAAAGCCCGTCCTTATAAATTGACAATTAAAAAGACCGTTCCCGCTGGGACGGTCTTTTTTGTTGTCTTGCTGATCGTTTCGTTGAAATCGCAAACGGCCGGTAAGAGACTATAGAACTGGCAGTCGACCTGCCGAAAAATTGGAGAAATGAGATGAAAAAATTAATCGTTCTAATCGGAACAACATTATTAATAGCCGCCTTGACCGCTTGTGGGTCGGGCGAAGTACAGCCGGTGACCTTGAAGCTGGTTACCCATGACAGTTTTAACATCAGCGAAGAAACCGTAGCAGCTTTCCAAGAGCAAACGGGACATACGCTTGAAATCGTCCCACTTGGGGATGCGGGCGAAATGTTAAATCAAAACATTTTGTCAAAAAACAATCCACTAGGGGATGTTGTTTTCGGTATCGACAATTCGTTTCTGAGTCGTGCACTTGAGAACGATATTCTGGTTGCATATGACTCGCCCGAATTGGCCAATATCGATTCGTCATTAAAGCTAGATGCTGAAAATCGCGCTTTGCCCGTTGACTATGGCGATGTCTGCCTAAATTACGACAAAGCTTGGTTCGCTGATAACGGCCTAGCGGCCCCAAGTGGCTTGGACGACTTGATCGACCCGGCATATGCTGGCCTAACTGTCGTGGAAAACCCGGCAACAAGCAGCCCCGGACTGGCGTTTTTACTCGCCACTGTAGATGCATATGGTGAAGATGGCTTTCTTGACTATTGGGATCAGCTTGCTGCCAATGATGTATTGGTAGAAAACGGCTGGAGCGAAGCCTATTACGAGGCGTTTTCGCTTTATGGCGGCGACCGGCCGATTGTTGTTAGCTACGCAAGCAGCCCACCGGCCGAAGTGATCTTTGCTGAAACAGAGCTGACCGAAGCGCCAACGGCAAGTGTTATCAGTTCAAAAAGCTGTTTCCGTCAAATCGAATTTGTCGGAATTCTAAGTGGCACCGAGCATGAGGCAGCGGCTCAACAGCTGGTTGATTTTATGCTTGGTAAAACGTTCCAAGAAGATATTCCGATGAATATGTTTGTTTTCCCGAGTAACTCAACGGCCGAGCTGCCAGAGCCGTTTGTCGCTTACGCAGAAATCCCTGATTCCCCTGCAACCGTTTCACCAAGTGACATTGCAGCCAATCGGGAAGCGTGGATCGCTGCCTGGAATGAGACTGTTTTAAGATAATCTACTGTGTGTTAGACTCGGCCGATTGATCGCTTTCATCGGCCGAGTCTTGCATTTCGCCTGACACGCTCATCGGCTGACAGGCTGACATGAAAAAAAACTACACTCGCTTTTTCCCCCTCATCCCGCTCATATTCTTTGGCCTATTTTATTTCTACCCGCTGGGCAGCATCCTAAAACTAAGTTTCGCCCCAGAAGGGAAGCTTCAGCTTGACGCGGCGAGCAAGCTGATCACCGATTCATACTATCTAAGAACACTTTGGTTTACCTTTTGGCAGGCGGTTGTAAGCACCATCCTGACCTTGCTATTGGCACTGCCGGCCGCCTACGTCTTTGCGACCTACGATTTCCGCTACAAACAAACTTTACGCACCATCAGCACGCTCCCATTTGTCTTGCCGACTGTGGTCGTTGCCAACGCCTTTTCCGCCCTCATCGGCCCACGTGGTCTGGTAAATACGACCGCTCAGCAGCTTTTTAATCTGGAAGAGCCGCCAATCGATATCGACCAAACGATTTGGCTCATCTTGCTCGCCCATGTTTTTTATAACTATAGTGTGGTGCTACGCATTGTGAGCGCCTATTGGCAGCGGATCAACGCGGAGTTGACCCAGGCGGCCGAAACATTGGGTGCATCGCCGCAGCAGCGTTTTTGGACAATCACCCTGCCCTTGTTACGGCCGGCCCTGATGGCGGCCGGGGTTCTCGTCTTCATTTTTACATTTACCAGCTTTGGTGTTGTGCTTCTGCTCGGCGGACCTGGTTTCGCTACGTTAGAGGTCGAGATTTATCGTCAGGCGGTCAACATTTTCGACCTGCCTGTGGCTGCGGCCCTTTCTTTGTTCCAAATTCTTTTCACATTTATTCTGATGGCGGTCTATACCCGGACCCAGGCACGTATCGCAACCCAATCGTCGTCAACACATATGGTTGCCAAACCGGTGACAACTTGGTGGGACAAGGTCATTGTGTGGGGGAATTTAGGCGTCATGTTTACCCTTTTGGCAGCCCCGCTATTGGCCCTGGTGCTTCGCTCGATTTCGTGGGTCGACTCTAATCCCTTTCTGTATTACGCCAAACTGTTTGATAACGAAAGAGGATCGGTTTTCTATGTGCCGCCGATTGAGGCGGTCGGAAATTCATTGCTGTATGCAGGCTGTGCCATTGTGATCGCCCTCATAATCGGGCTGATTTGCGCCTATCTGGTGGTCGATAAAAATAATTGGCTCGACCCGATTTTTATGCTTCCCTTGGCGACTTCGGCCGTTACGTTAGGCTTTGGCTATATTATCGCCCTAGACGAACCTCCTTTAAATTTGCGCAACTCATTTATCTTGATTCCGCTAGCGCATGCCTTGGTCGCGATCCCGTTTGTGATTCGCACCGTCTTGCCAGCGTTGCGCGGCATCAACCCGGCCGTGCGCGAGGCGGCCAGCACGCTGGGGGCTGATCCCACCCGAATTTGGCTTACGATTGATTGGCCCTTGCTGCGCCGGGTTTTGCTTGTGGCGGCGGTGTTTGCCTTCACAATCAGCATGGGTGAATTTGGTGCTACTATTTTTGTCGCTCGGCCAGACTCACCCACCATGCCGACCGCGATTTTCCGCTTTTTAGGGCGGCCGGGGCAGGTCAATTTCGGCCAAGCCTTGGCGATGAGTACGCTGCTGATGTTTGTCTGCTCGGCCGGATTTGTGTTGATCGAACGGCTGCGCCTCGGAGATAAATCAGTAGATGGATCAATAGATCAGGGGGAATTTTAATGAGTCATCTAGAGATTCAATCTGTTTCAAAAAGCTTTGGCTCAACCGTGGCCGTTGACACCGCATCCCTCACACTGCAGCAAGGGGAGATCGTCTGTTTGTTGGGGCCATCAGGCTGTGGCAAAACAACCTTGTTGCGTTTGGTTGCTGGATTAGAAGCGGCCGACGGTGGCTCGATCTCGCTGGCCGGTCGAAACCTGGTCGATGTGCCAACTTACCAGCGGGGGATCGGCATGATGTTCCAGAGTTATGCTCTGTTCCCGCATATGACGGTGGCTGAAAATATCGGATATGGGTTACGCATGGCCCATGAGCCTCAAGAGCTCATCGGCCAGCGTATAGGGGAAATGCTCGATCTCGTTGATTTAAACGGGTTGGGCGATCGGCAAATCGATCAACTCTCTGGCGGGCAGCAACAGCGGGTGGCTTTGGCGCGCTCATTGGCAACTCGGCCGGACATTTTGCTGCTGGATGAACCGTTGGGATCGCTTGACCGTTTGTTGCGCGAACGGTTGTTAGACCAGCTTAAAGTGATCCTTAAAAAAGTAGGTGTGACCGCATTGTATGTGACCCATGATCAGTCAGAGGCGTTTGGCATCGGTGACCGTGTGGCGGTGATGAATCGAGGGAGTATCGAACAAATCGCACCGCCGCATGAGATCTTTACCCGGCCGAAAAGTCGGTTTGTGGCTAATTTTTTGGGGCTTAGTAATGTTTTTGATGTGTCCCATCCGCACTCGACCATTATCCAGCAGCTTGAACCTTGGCTGAACGATCAAGGACGCAATGAAGGGGCTGTGCTGATTCCACCTTATGCGGCATCCTTGACCCAGCGTGAAGGGCTGCTGCTGTTAAAGACCATCGTCCAAGGGTATTCGTTTCGCGGCCGATTTGCGCTGCTCAGCTGTCAAGTTGGTGAACACGAGCTGGCGTTTTCATTGGACCCATATTTGGAAGAGGGGCTAATCGGCCGAGATTTTAAACCGGGAGATGAGCTGGAACTTTGGCTGAATCCCCAGCATTTTGTTTTGCTGAGTCATTGATCATCGCTTGTTTAAAAGATGCAACCTAAAATTCAATTAAAACCGATCACTGTCGACAACTGGAAATCTTGTGCCGCGCTCAGAATTGCCCCTGACCAAGCCGGTTTTGTTCCTAGCAATCTGTATTCGATTGCAGAGTCGCAATTTTATCCGGATGCCATATCAAGGGGGATCTATAACGAGAAGGATCAGCTTGTTGGCTATGCACTTTGGGGGAGGGATGTGTTCACTGATAAATGGAAGATCTTTCGGATCATGATTGATCAAGCTTATCAACACCAGGGTTATGGTAAGCGGGCGATGCAGGCAATCCTCAAACAGATTTCAAAAGAATCAAACGGGAATGAAGTGCTTATTTGCTACCAGTCTACAAATCAGGTTGCTCGTTCAATTTACACCGGTCTTGGATTTGTTGAGCAGGAGACTGATGCTGATGGCAAGGTGATCGCGTTGCTGAAACAAGATATTAGTTAAGCTCTTTTGAGTCACGATCGCTTTGGGGAGTAGGGGAAACGAAAGGTGGAAGTCGAGTAAGTTTAAATTAATTTGATAAGCTGAAATGGGTAAGGTGTGAGAGAATAAATAAATATAGGAAAACGAAAAGTTATATCGGTGTCCCTACAACACGAGGTCCTAAAATGAGAAATAATCATCCCCCAAGCCATTCTTTAGTGAAGGTATTCGGTTTTTGTTTGATGTTATTGATGGCAAGCGGCCTAGCCTTTTTGCTTGCAAATTCTGCCTCGGCCGGACCATCGGCCGTAGACGGCGTTGTTTCTGGTCAACTGGTCGCGCCGGATGGGGTCGAAATCCCGGCCGGCTTACGCGTTGCTCTGTTTTACCCAGATTACGAGAACCCCTCCTTTCCGCACCAGCCACCACCCCCATTTTTGCCTCCTGCCCCAACACCACCACCTCCGGGGCCAGATGTCGGGAACGATTTACAGGTGGCCAAGCCTGAGCTTGAAGTAGAAATTATTGAGGCGCTCGGGCGACAGACGCCGGACGGAGCAGAAGATATATTTATTTATGAAGAGCCGGTTGCTGTGGCTGATGTGGATGTTGCAACGGGGGCATTCGAATTTCAGTTTGTTCCTCAAGGGGGCTTTTTGCTACATGTTTTGCCACCCGAAGGCTCAAACTTAATCGCTCATGGTATTCCCTATGTGGATGTAACCTATGCTGATATTGATCTTGGATCTATTGCGTTGCAACAAGCGCAGCTGCATGGGTCGCTTTTCGAACCGGATGGAACAACCGTGGCCAATGGATACGTACATCTATTGCTGGCCGATGGTTCGGTCGGCGGGACAGCCCGCAGTGTAGACGGCCGGTTTTTCTTTAATCGGATTGCGCTTGGCGATTATCAGATGGTGGCACAGCCTTCGGAATACCAAAACCGATTCTTTACATCGGACCCGATCTCTGTATCTGTCACCAGTTCAGATCCTGACCTAACAGATTATCAGATTGATTTTTCTGGCCCTGACCTTTATGGGCAACTTTTAGACCCTTTCGGGGAACCGGTTTATGGTGTGGAAGTGTTTGCTCAGATGACATCGGGGCCAGTTTACAGGAGCACATATTCTGATGAAAATGGACTTTGGGAGATGGGAGACTTGTCTGACGGTATCTATGCGATCAAAGTCAATAGCGCCTATTCTTTTAGCGAGTATTTGCATCCCGAACCGGTAGAAGTTGCAGTTCCGGCCGAAAATTTGCCGCTTCTGTTGCAATTTTCAGAGTGGCCCGTTGGGTTAAAAACGGTGAACGGTCAAGTAAAAGATACCAATGGGGATCTGATTCAAAATGGGATTATTTATGCTTACGAGCCGGAAAAAAGCCTCCGAAGAGAGACGGTGTTAGATGAGAATGGGGAATTTCAGTTTAATTTAGTTGGTGGACACTGGTTCTTTGACTTGTACCCCAATTCTTATGAAGAAAATGAATGGGTTCACCTTCCACTAGGGCCGGAAGTGGTTTTCGCAGCTGATGATTCAATCGAAACGGCTGAACTTGACATTGTGGTGAGCCGGTACGATGCCATCGTGGTTGGTTCGGTTGGTTCTGGGGATGAATCGATTCCTGCCCCTACGTACAGAATCAGTTTTTATGATCCGACTACCGGAATTGAAGTAAGTGGATTTTATGGGGCAAATCAGCCTTTTTCACTAAAAGCTCCGGCCGGAACATATGAATATTCAATTTATTCAGATTCTGAAGATTTTGCAGCGATCACATTTGGCACGGCGACTCTGATCTCTAAAGAAACTGTTGATTTGGGACAGATCATTTTGACATCACCTTCAGCCACTGTTCGAGGGCGAGTCGTGGCAAATACCGGTGAAGGCATCCCTCAGATCGATGTGTATGCCTATAACACCAGTTTGAACGACTTCACCCGCACCACTCAAACAGATGAGGACGGCTATTACGAGATTAAGCTGGTCCCCGGCGAATCCTCGATATCGATAGACACGTATCGTTTGGTTGATTATTTTTACTCAGATGGGCCCATTTACGTGGTGCTAAGCGAAGATGAAACGATAGAGGGTGTTGATTTTGTTATCGATCGACTTGATAGCAAAGTCATTGGCCAGTTGGTCGATGAGAACGGAGATTCTCTTCCTGAAGCAACCGGCTCGGCGACTGTTTATGCTGCTGAACGCTCTTTTTATCGAGAGATCTTTTTTACAGATGGGACATTTACGATGCCTGTCGGCGAAGGTCAATATCATTTAAATGTTTCATCAAACTCACCGGGTCATTTTATTCGACGTGATATTTTTGTGACGGTGGGGGCGGATGAAGATGTCGTGGTTGCGGTCCCCGCATTATTAAGCAATGCAACGATTGTTGGTCAAATCGTTGATTTTAGAACCCAAGATCCAATCGATGGGCTTGGAGCATATGTGTATGCATCCACTTCAGATTACCTGACTTATGCAACGGAAAGTTATTTAAGCCGCCGAGCAAACCGATATGAAATTGAGGTTCGGGACGGCAATTGGGACATCGGCTGGTCTTTGGACAGTTATGACGGCCGATATTTACCCGTTTACGCCAATCAGAATAGTGTCAATGTCGAGCCGGATCGGTCGGTTACCGTTAATTTGCCCGTTATCGAGAGAGATGCCACCATTGCTGGCGATCTTCTCGACCCCGATGGAAGACCGGTCCCGTATGGTTACATTCATTTGCAGGGTAGAGGTGAAATAGAAGGGGTTGAGGTCTATTTGAATTCCAGCGGTGATGGAAAATTTTATTCAGATCTTCCGTATGGAACCTATCAAGTATTTGCAGCCGGTTATTCTGGTTCACCGGCCGATAGGGCATTCCCACCCAATCAACTATTTATTACGGTGGAACCGGGTGAAGATTTACGAGATGTAAAAATCCAGTTCGAGACGGCCAGTATTCCGTTAACGGGATCGATATTTGCCCCCGGCTTAACAGAAAGCGGTGAATTAATGATCAGTTTAAATTCAGATAGCGGTGGCTATTTGTATTTTTCTGTCGGTGTAATTTCCAACGGAGTTGATGGGGTTGGAGAATTTACAACGCTGGTCACAGACGGCCGTTGGAACCTAAACGGGAATATGTATGCTGAGGATGCCAACTGGTTTGCTTCAGGCCCTATCGATGTTGATGGGCCAACGTACGTTGAGCTTGTTTTGAACAAAGGGTCGGTCTTTTTAACCCCGGAATCAGGCGAGCTTGATGCCGGCTTGCAGGTTGTCTTGCAGTTAGAGAATGGGGCGATGGTTGAAATAAGTTCGGCTTCGGTTTCGGCCGAACAACGGGTGACTAAATTTGGTCTAGAAACGGGCAACTTTTTGCCTCTAAACGGGTCAATTCAACCGATCGAGTTTAATTATTTGGTGATGGGATACGATGGCGTGGAACGGCCGGTAATCGATATGGCATTCGCAGAACCGATTTCTGTGACAATCCCGTATCCTGAAACGATTGTCGATTTTATGGCCCCTGAAGATTTGATCATTGTGACTCAGTCCATTTCTGAAGCTAGGTCAAATGCTGCACCGACCACGATAAGCGACGTTACAGTTAATACAACCGATCGGACCCTTTCCTTTACGATCGACCACGTCGGATATTTTGGCATTATGGCCCCTGCGGAACTCATGCCCGTTTCACCCGCATTTTTAGACCTATTCCCGAACCGTCTGTACTTACCCGTCGTGGCTGTCACCAGATAAACAACGCATCGTTTATTTATCTTGAGCGGATAGTTTACAGAATGGCACTTTGCTTTTTGGGCGGAGCCCAATGATGATGATTGAATAAAAAACTGTTTAGCAAAAACCTGTTTTTTTGCACAGGAAGGTGAAATATGGCGACACAAGTTGAAAAAGCCCAAGCGATGCAAGAATTAGTCCAGGCACCCGGGGCGTTTATCATTCCCAATCCATGGGATATCGGCTCCGCACGCATGTTTGAGAAACTTGGATTTAAATCCTTGGCGACAACCAGCTCTGGCTTTGCATACACCCTGGGGCGGAAAGATGGGCAAGTGACCTTAGATCAAAAGCTGGCTCACTGTCGTTTGCTGGTGGCCGCCACATCGGTGCCGATTAGTGCTGACTTGGAGAACCTGTTTGCGCATGACCCTGAAACAGCCGCAAAGACGATAGCATTGGCGGCCGAAACCGGCTTGGTCGGTGGGTCGATTGAGGATTACGACAACGCGGGCGGAATCTATGAATTTTCCCACGCGGTTGAGCGGGTGCACGCCGCAGTCGAAGCTGCGAATGCGCTCGATTTCCCGTTTGCCCTGACAGCAAGGGCGGAAAACTTAATTCGAGGCGTTGACGATCTAGACGATACGATTAAACGGCTACAGGCATTTGAAGCGGCCGGGGCAGGAATGCTCTATGCCCCTGGGCTGAAAACGCTTGATGAAGTCCGCCTTGTCGCAGATTCGGTCAGCAAGCCGATTAATGTGCTCGTGCGATATATTTCAGACAAAAATGTCACGTTGGATGAGTTGGCCGCGGCCGGTGCCAAACGGATTAGCCTGGGTGGGTCGATGGCTAAAATCGCTTATGGGCAGCTGTTAGACGGCGGCCGAGAGATGTTGATGGGGCAGTTTACTTGGTTGAATAGAGCCCCGATGGGAGAGGGTTTAGAAAAATACCTAGATTGATTCAATCTTCTCTACCGGATAACTAGGTTGTTCAATTTCGATGTTTTGCTGACTGGATGAATCCAGCGTCTACAAATTTCGCCCTAGCGGGCTTCTAAAGCCAACGGCCGTTGTTTGTAGCCGAAACATTTATGTTTTCAGCGATAAGTGTCCGGTAGAGAAATTTTATCCAAAAAAAAGGACGTTTATGACCAAACAAAAACCGATTACGGCCGTTATGTTGGGGGCGGGGAATAGAGGCTTGCACGCCTATGGCCCATATGCGATTGAGCAAAGTGCTGACATTCAGTTTGTGGCTGTTGCTGAACCAGATCCCAAGCGACGGTATCTGTTTGCTCAAGCACATGACATCCCGGCCGAGATGCAGTTTGAAAGCTGGGAAGATTTGCTGGCCCACGAAAAGCTAGCGGATGCCGCCTTTAACATGACCCAAGACGGCATGCACTACACCTCGACAGTCGGCTTGCTAGAAGCGGGGTACGACTGTTTGCTTGAGAAACCGATGACCAATCGGTTAGATGAAACGGTTCATTTGGTTCAGCTGGCGGAACAAAAGGGGCAGCTGTTGCAAATTTGCCACGTGTTGCGCTATACCGCCTTTTTTAGCAAGCTCAATGAAATCATCGCTTCAGGTCGATTGGGGGAGCTCATCAATGTCGCGCATCGGGAAAATGTGATTTATTACCATATGGCCCACAGCTTTGTGCGTGGCAACTGGCGTAATTTAGCGGAGTCTAGCCCGATGATTTTGGCAAAATGTTGCCATGATCTTGATATTCTTTATTGGAACATGGGGCAACCTGCTTCTCAACTGCAGTCATTTGGTAGCTTGCTCCATTTTCGCGAACAGAATCGACCATCGAACGGGGCGGACCGTTGCCTAAGCAGTGACGGCACCGTTTGCCCGGCCGCCGAATCGTGCCCGTACGATGCACGTCAAATCTATCTAGATCCCAATAATCATGGGTGGCCGGTCAATACGATTACGACCAACACCGCCATTGAAGCACGACTAGAAGCGCTGAAGCATGGACCTTACGGCCGCTGTGTGTATAGCTGTGATAACGATGTGGTTGATAACCAGACGGTCAATATGCAGTTCCCCAGCGGGGCAACGGTGACGATGACGATGCACGGCCACTCCCACCGCGAAAGCCGCACGATGCGGTATGAAGGAAGCCGAGCCACGTTACGTGGGTTATTTGAATATGCTCAGGGGCGGATTGAAATCCACGACCATTTAACAGATGAAGTTGAGGTAATTGAAATATCTCCCGGCCGTGGAGGGCACGGTGGTGGGGATTTCAAAATCGTCAAAGCCTTTGTCGATTCGATCAGGGGAGAAGCGCCGCCGCTAACGACGGCGCGTGAATCGCTTGAGAGCCATTTGATGGCTTTTGCGGCCGAGGAGTCTCGTCTGAATTCGACCGTGATCAATATGGACCGATATCGCCAACAGCACGCTGGACCAAAATAGAGCAAACGGCCTAAAAAATTTTGGGCTGATTAATCAACAAACCCTTGCTCCGCATAGGATTGGTATCCGGCGTCGACGAGTGCGCCTAATTCGGTAAATAACTCTTGATCGATCTCTTTAAAGTTAAAACAAGATTTTCCCTGCATCCGTTTTTTAAGCCGATCACTCATCCCTTCTAGCAGCTCCGGCTTTAGATAGACCGGCATCAAATAAAAGCTGACATACTTTGCCCTTAATTTGGCTGAACCGAAATAAAGGGGCTTTTTATTTTTCTGGATGTGATTGGTATCCAAATAGTAGTTATCCTCAGAGTCGGTCACAACGGCTAGCTTGTCGGCGTGTTTGGCCAACATCGGTTTTAGATGTTCAAAAACTACTTTTGGGTCTGTTTTCTCTTTCGCCATTCTTTTCTTTCCTTGCCCTCTGTTTGTTGTGTCAACAAAGTAGAAGGTCAGCTTGGCCTACACCGATCTTTAGAATACATGTTCTGGTTTTCGTGTCAAGTCCCTTTTCGAATTTTGATATCCCCTCTAAAATAGCCTATGTCATTTTTTAGCTCACTTTTTAACGCCAAAAACCGGCCGATGCATCTTGGCCAATACCCGATGGAAGCGATTAAGCGGGTAGATGAGCCCACTACTAAAATCACCAACGATGTGCCGCGCATGCCGAAGCGGGCCAACTTTTTTGTTCGCTCCGCCTTTGGCGACCTGGGGGGCAAACAGCAAAAAGAGCTGCGCAGATTTGTGAGCAAAGTGCCGCTTAACCGGGCATTCGGCCGGGTGATGAGCGCCATCACCCCATTGCAACGGGGTGAGCCGGTTGAGCAATCGCCCGAATTGCCGGCCGATCTGACTGAACGCTCGAACCATCTAAAGGCGTTGTGCCACTTTATGGACGCTGATATCGTCGGTATTTGCGAAGTGCCCGAATATGCGTGGTACTCCCATAATTTGGATGGCACCGAGATTCCGCCACGCCATAAATACGCCATCGTCATGTTGATCGATCAAGGGTACGAAACGATGGCCGGGTCTTCAGGGGATGATTGGATTAGTGCGTCCCAGAGTTACCGCGCTTATTTGCGTGGCTCAGAAGTCGCAACCGTCGTCGCCAACTACCTCAACGAGCTGGGCATCGAGGCGCAATCCCACACCAACAGTGATAGCGACGTGTTGCACCTGCCGCTGATTTTACAGGCGGGATTGGGAGAGCTTAGCCGGATCGGTGAAGTGGTTCTCAACCCGTTTTTAGGGCCGCGATTTAAGTCTTCGGTCGTCACGACCAACCTTGAATTGGCCGTTGACAAGCCGATCGATTTTAACCTGCAAAAGTTTTGCGACAGCTGCCTTAAATGCGCTCGAGAATGTCCGTGCGGTGCGATCTCGTTTGGGGATAAAGTGATGTTTAACGGGTACGAAATGTGGAAGCCGGATGTGGAGGCATGTACGCGCTATCGAGTCAGCAACCCGGCCGGGTCCGGCTGCGGCCGCTGTATGAAGGTGTGCCACTTTAATAAAAAAGGATTGTTTCAGCACAGGCTGGCGCTGTGGTTTGCGATCAATGTGCCTGCGAGCCACAAATTCTTGATTTGGCTTGATGATGCGCTAGATTACGGCAAGCGGGTGGCTGACTGGAACTGGTGGTGGAACCATGAGTGGCGGGGTGAGCAGATCGAGTCACCAAAAAAGACGAATGAACGGGACCTACGGCCGGAACGCACAGCACCGTCTAAGCAAAAAAATGTGACGTTCTACGGCATTAATACCGCTCCTCGGCCGGATGCGAAAGAGGCGATCCCGATTCGAAAACCACGTAAAAAGAAGGAGTGAGGCATGTTGAGGTTTGGTTCTAATTGAACCTTCTAAAAAGCCTAATTGCTTTTTAAGCTTGCCACATTCAAAAAGTTTTTTATACTCTTTCGTGCCTATCAACCTCGAGAGCCATTGCGGGTAGAGGATCCTACTTCAAACGACAAAGCATGATCTTGTTACTGATTGGAATCATTTTTTGATTCCGCCAACTATCCCATGGAGGAAAAATGTCCGCTACAGAAACCTTAACAACTTGGTTAAATGATTTTGGCACCGCTTTAGAGCAAAATGATGTGAGCACGGCCGCTGGCATGTTTGCAGACGAATGTTATTGGCGAGATTTGGTCACATTTACGTGGAATATCAAAACTATGGAAGGGCAAGATCAGGTAACTGATATGCTGAACGCCCGTTTATCCGATGTAAAACCATCAAATTGGGAGTTAGACGGGGAAGCTGCCCATGACGCAGAGAATGACATTATCGAAGGGTGGATCAATTTTGAAACGGCCGTGGCCCGCGGCCGAGGTCAGATTCGCCTGCTGGGTGGCAAATGTTGGACCCTGCTGACCACAATGGTTGAGTTAAAAGGGTACGAAGAGCCAAAGGGAACCACCCGGCCGATGGGGGTTGAACATGGTGTTCATAAAGGGCGTAAAAACTGGCTCGAACGCCGTCAACAAGAAGAAGCTGAATTGGGTTACAAAGAACAGCCTTATATTGTGATTATCGGAGGTGGTCAAGGTGGCATCGCCTTGGGTGCACGGATGCGCCGATTGGGAGTCCCGACGATTATTATCGAGAAAAACGAACGGCCGGGAGATTCTTGGCGCAAACGGTATAAGTCGCTGTGTCTGCACGACCCGGTTTGGTACGACCATTTGCCCTATTTGCCATTCCCAGACCATTGGCCCGTTTTTGCACCCAAAGACAAGATCGGTGACTGGTTAGAGATGTACACCAAGGTGATGGAGTTGAACTATTGGAGTTCAACACTGTGCAAATCGGCCAGCTACGATGAATCTGCCCAAGAATGGACGGTAAATGTGGTGCGTGACGGGAAAGAGGTCACGCTACGGCCGAAACAGTTGGTGCTGGCCACCGGTATGTCCGGCATTCCGAGAGTGCCTGAAATTCCAGGGATGGACAAATTCAAGGGTGACATCCACCATTCAAGCGCCCACGGTTCCAGTGAGGCGTACACAGGGAAACGTGCGATTGTGCTGGGCTCTAACAATTCGGCCCATGACATCTGTGCCGCCCTTTACGAGAACGATGCTGATACGACGATGATTCAGCGCTCATCAACCCATATCGCCCGATCTGACACGTTGATGGAGCTTGCGCTGGGTGATCTGTATTCTGAACGGGCCGTAGCCAGCGGTGTAGATACAAACACGGCCGACATGATTTTTGCGTCGCTGCCTTACCGCATTTTGCACACCTTCCAGATTCCCGTTTACGAGGAAATGGCGAAACAAGACGCTGACTTTTACGCAGGGCTTGAAAAAGCTGGATTCTTGCTTGACTGGGGGGATGACGGCTCCGGTCTGTTTATGAAATATCTGCGGCGTGGCTCCGGCTATTACATCGATGTCGGCGCTTCTCAGCTGATTATCGACGGGGATGTGAAGCTCCGCAGTGGGGTCAATATCGATCACATCAAAGAGAATTCTGTGGTGCTAACAGATGGTAGCGAGCTACCGGCCGATCTGATCGTGCTGGCCACAGGGTATGGCAGTATGAACGGCTTTGCGGCCAAACTCATCTCGCAAGAAGTGGCAGATAAGGTGGGTAAAGTGTGGGGATTAGGCTCTGACACGACCAAGGATCCTGGCCCATGGGAAGGAGAACAGCGGAATATGTGGAAGCCGACCCAGCAGGAAAACCTCTGGTTCCATGGGGGCAACTTGCATCAATCACGCCACTACTCCCAGTTTTTGTCGCTTCAGCTTAAGGCCCGTTACGAAGGGTTAGACACGCCGGTGTATGGCTTGCAAGAGGTTCATCATTTGAGCTAATTGGTTGATTTCTTGGGAAAATTTATGATGGAGATGAGGGTGGCTGGGATTTGCTGCGCTCAAATCAAAATGTGTGTGGATCAGCCACTTTCATCTCTTTTTATCTTTGTTTTCTTTGCTAAAATTGTCTATCTTTGCACCGATAGGATTCAGTAGATGGACAGTCAAGTTACCCGTTTAACCGGCCGCGAGGCCCAACGTGTTAGTTTAGGCGAGCTATTACAAACATCGGCCGAGAAATTTGGCCCCCGCCCTTTTATCACCCGTGCTGAGACGGGTGAAACCCTGACCTACACAGAATTCAATCAACTCGTTAATCGCATCGCACACGGCCTATCAGCGGCCGGGATCACCTCTGGCGATTATGTCGGGCTTATGCTTGCCAATGGTATTTCGTTTTTGGCGGCATCTTACGCGATGAAAAAGATCGGCTGTGTCGAGGTGTCGATCAATAACACAATGCGCGGTTTGCCACTGACCCGCATGATCAATCTGACCCAATGTAAAACGCTGATTACGTCTGAACAGTTTTTTGATGCCATCGACCAGATTCAGTCAGATTTGGAGAGCCTTGAGCGGCTGGTTGTGTGTGACGGGGTAGAGCAAGCGCAGGAGCGGTTTCAAAACAAAACGATTTTGCCTTTCGAGCTGCTTATTAGCGATGATGACAGTGACGCAACCAAACCGGTACGCGACGATGAAACGGCCGTGATTCTGTTCACCTCTGGGACGACGGGTGTGTCAAAAGGATGTGCGATTCCCCATCGCAGTTCTGTTCGTGCCGCGGAATCTATGATCGAAGCGTTTGACCTTACGCAAAACGATTGCGTCTACTCGCCATACCCGCTGTTTCACGTCGGTGCGGCGCAGTACGACGTGTTGCCCGCCATGATGGTCGGCGGCCGGGCCGTTATCCGGGATGGCTTTAGCCTGTCTAACTTTTGGCCCGAGGTGTGCAAATACGGAGCGACATGGTTTATGGCATTGGGCTCTGTACAGCCTTTGCTGTGGGCGCAGGAGCCTTGCCCAGAAGAAACGGCTCACAACATGCGCTTTTTCTGGGGAACGCCGCTGCCGGTTGATCACGATGCCTTTGAAGCCCGTTTTAAGCTAAAAGTGGCGCGCGGTGGTGGATACGGCTCCACGGATGCGGGTTCTGTGGCGTTGCCGATGTGGGACAAATCAGGCGCTGGGAAAGTGTTGGATCGGTACGAGGTGGCGATTGTAGATGAGCATGACGATGTCTTGCCACAAGGGGCCGTGGGTGAGCTGGTGCTTCGGCCGAACGAGCCTGCCATTATGGCCAGCGAATATATCGGTATGCCGGACCGTACGCTTAAGGCATGGCGCAATTTGTGGTTTCACACAGGCGATTTGGCCCGACTTGATGAAGATGGAGATTTGCATTGGGTGGCTCGGATTTCTGAACGGATTCGGGTGAAAGGGGAGATGGTTTCTGGCTACGAAATTGAAGAGGGGATCCTGACCCATCCTGATATCGAAGATTGTGCGGTGATTGGCGTGCCTGACGGCCGGGGCGAAGAGCTGGTAAAAGCGTTTGTCACGCTGCTAAAGGGGAAGACGATCAGTTTAGAAGGGTTGCAGGAATACTGCCGGCCGCGCATGAGTCGTTTTATGGTGCCAACCGATCTTGAAATTTTAGACGAAATGCCCCGCACCCCAACGGGCAAACCGGCTAAAGCAGAGCTGCGGAAACGAGTTTGATTTTCTGCTGTTAATCACCGGCCTGATTGAGAGGGAATCTTTTTTCGAAATAGTAGACAAAAGGAGTAACCATAATCGTGTGAATCCCCTATACTCATAATCTAAATTTGATTGATCAAGGAAACTGATATGAGTGTTTTGGTTGGATTAACTGATCAAGAGGTGAAAAACCGACAAGCGGCCGGAAAAAGGAACTTTCAGATTGAAGCATCCGGCCGGAGCTACTGGGACATCATCCGCCACAATTTGCTTTCGTTCTTTAGCCTCGTCCTCTTTTCAATCTGCATCGTCTTGATTGTCTTGGGGCAGTGGCAAGATGCCCAAATTACATTCAGCGTCGGGCTTGTCAACGCTTTAATTGGCACCCTGCAAGAGATTCGAGCCAAGCACCAGTTAGATAAAATATCGATTTTCGCTCTGCCGCGCGTCATTGTTTTGCGCAATCAGCGCGAACAAGAAGTGGCGACAACAGACCTGGTCAAAGGTGACGTGATTCGGCTCCAAGCAGGAGATCAGGCGGTTGTGGATGGCCGTCTCTTGAATTCAAATCTGCTAGAAATGGATGAATCATTGATTACGGGGGAAGCGGATCACATCCATAAAGATGTCGGTGACGAGATTTTATCAGGTAGCTTTTGTATTTCGGGGGATGGCTATTATCAGGCTGATAAAGTTGGCGAAGATTGTTTTGCCAACCAGCTTACGGCGGCCGCGCGTACGTTCGAGCCGATGCTGACGCCGCTTCAAAAACGGGTTAACTATATCGTCCGTTTAATCATGATGATCGCCTTGATCATGGGGGCGATTTTCTATATCGCCGGATTTGTGCAGGGGTTTACGCTGCTTGAAAACATTAAAGCAACGGCCGTGATTACCGGATTGGTCCCCTACGGGCTATTTTTAACGGTGGCGGTGACGTATGCTTTGGGGAGCGCCCGAATCGCTCAGCAAGGGGCTTTGGTACAACAAAGCAACGCGGTCGAGTCACTACACCATGTCGATGTGTTGTGTATGGACAAAACGGGGACGCTAACGGCCAACAAAATGTTGCTCGATGCGATCATCCCGATCGGTGCAGAATCAAAAGAAGATGTAAGCGAAAAGATCGGCCGATACTCTCGCAGTGCGGCGTTAACCAATGCAACCAATAAAGCGATTGTCGATGGAACTGCGGGGTCGAAGCTCTCGCCATTTAGCGAAATATCATTTTCATCCGGCCGGGGTTGGAGTGCGATTGCGTTTGATCAGCCAGAATTAAAAGGGACTTTTGCAATGGGGGCGGTTGGCTCTTTATGGCCCCATCTCGATGATGACGACGAAGAGTTGATCGAAGATTTGCGAACCACCGCTCTTGGGTTAGTCGAACAAGGTCTTCGGGTCCTGTTGTTTGCAGGCCATGAGGTCCCTGAAAATTTAAACGGTGAAGGTGGGGAGCCCCATCTACCTAAATTAAAACCGTTGGGCTTGATTAGTTTGCAGAACGAGCTACGGCCGTTGGCGGCTGAAACCCTGGCTGAATTCGCCAATTTGGGGATCCAGCTCAAAATCTTGTCGGGCGATAACCCTGATACGGTGGCCGCATTGGCCAAACAGGCCGGGTTAGATAACCCAAAAGCGATTTCTGGATCGAAACTAACGGGGATGGATGTGAGTGAGCTGGCTGAAACTGTAGAAGAAACGGCGATATTCGGCCGGATGAACCCGGAACAAAAACAGCTTGTTGTTTCAGCCCTCGTTGATCAAGGGCACTATGTGGCGATGATTGGGGATGGGGTTAACGACGTTTTGTCGCTAAAGAAAGCCAATCTGGGCATCGCCATGCAAAGTGGAAGCAATGCGACCCGGAACGTCGCTGACATGGTTTTGCTCAATGACTCGTATGCCGCTTTGATTCCGGCTTTGGCGCAGGGCAAAAAAATGGTCAACGGTATTCGGGATGCAACCTATTTGCTGGCGTCACGCGGCTTGTGCTACGCCCTTGTCATTATCGCCGTGATGATGATCGGCCTGACCTTTCCGTTCGAGCCATCACAGCTGGGTTTAACCGCTTTTAGTGTCGGTGTGCCTGCATTTTTACTCACATTATTTGCACCAGCCAAAGACAGAGACGAATCTTTGCTCCACTCAGTTTTGACCTTTGTCTTGCCGTTTGCCGTTTTTACGATGCTGTTTGCGGTTGGATTTTATGTCTATTATGACTTTGAAATTACCGACGAGCTGGCTGATGGGGTGCCGGAAAGGATGGTTGAACGGTTTGAAGAAACAACCGGTTTGGTTTATGGGGTTGATGCTCAATTTGATGAAGTCGTTATCACGTTTATTAGTCAAACCAACTTGTCTAACTTTTTGTCGCTAGCGACGATGCTGATGATCTTGTTTCTTTATCCACCCTACCCATTTTTTGCGGTGTGGCGGCCGGTGACGCCAGACAAACGGCCGGCGTTGATGACTGTTGGGTTGATGATTACCTATGTTCTTGTTCTGGAACTGAATGTGGTTCAAGATCGGTTTGGCATTATCGGGACGCCTGAGTGGGCTTGGGGAGTGCTTGCAGGGGTTTTAGCTGTTTGGTTTTTAGGCTTTCGCCTTATTTTGAAGCACAAATGGGCTGAAAAAATCTTGCTTACTGAGGATTAAGGCTGAATATAAAGTCGCTGCTCCCGATTTAATACGCAGCTATGCAGGAGCCGAAATCATCTTGACACAGCAATTAATTCCCTATTATTTTAGCCCTTCTGCCTCACACCTAAAGGTGAAAAGTTTAATGACTAACGGGTGTTCGTTTGCAGCATTAAAGGATTGCAGGCGACGCTTTCCAAACCTTTTGTCTAAGGTTGCAAACGCTCGAATAATCGGATTTTCAGAACTGATTGCATCATCTATCGATAGGTTGAGAAGCTCAAACAAGGCTTGGTATAAGGCTCCAGCGGCAAAAATTCCACGTTCATTCAATAATTTTTGGGCATCTTCGTACGCTTGATAGTAAGCATCCTGTTGATCTCGGTTTTTGTAATCTGTTGCACCTTTTTCAATTTGAATTTTTCGAGCTTCTTTGTAGTAGTTTACGAGAGCGCTATGATCTGCCATGCTCCAGACTTGTTCTTTGTCAAAGGTAATCCAAGACTCACCAGCTTGATCATGAGATTTACGGTAGCGTGTAAACCAGACTTGAACACGGCCGGATATAGAATCAGCAAAATTTGCCTCAGTACGTTTTTTTAGTTGTGACCATTTCATAC
>JAHDEB010000338.1 GCA_020629055.1 Chloroflexota bacterium | reverse complement strand
GTCTTTTGCAAAAAGACTGGGATCTTTGATCGAAACGAGTCAATTTCGCTTAAAGTCCCAGTCAATTGGCCCCAAAGTTTGCTGTGTTGCAAGTTGTGTCGGCCAAGTGACAGGGATTGGATCAACCGACTTCCTTATCTAAAACTCAGGTTCAGTAATATCCCTTGAGAATCGAAAATATTTAGCGTCAGAGTGCCCCTTGTGGATACCCAAAGACACCCAGCCTATTAATTACTTACGCCTTGCTGTGCTTGGTTAGGTAAACGCCTTGACCCACCATTTGGGGAAAACATCGTTACGCAGCCATGCATCAACACCCCAAATTCGGCCGGGGGCACTGATTAAAAATACCCCGTGCCACATCGCTAGCATCGCATATGACCAAGGCCATTCGCCAGGGACTTCTAGCAGGCCGATGGCTAGATTTAGCGACATCAGCAGGCCGAAGAAGGCACCCAGCCGGGTCAACGTACCGGTGAGCAAAGAGAGCCCCACAAATAGTTCCCCTAAGAAAATTAGCCAAGCAAAGACTAAAAAGTTTGGAATGACGATGGTTTCTACAAATTCTGCATAGAAGGCGAAGGTAGGGTGTTCAACCTCGAGTAGGAGCCAGTCCATTAACCCACGGCCGGTTGCAGGAGCAAAATCAAAAGGCAGCTTCCAGCGCAGTGAGAACAACCACAGCACGCCAATGATGATTCGCGCACCAGATATGGGCCACATGGGGGCCGGTTTTGTGAAAAATGTTTCCTCTTCCATAAATGTTGTGATGAAAAGACCAGACCGGTTTTTAAGAGCCGATCTGGTCTCAATTCTTATTAGTAGGATTTTCGCTTTTAACGGATCTCGTTGTAGGGATGACCGTACAATTGGAATTGCCGTTGCCGTTGACGTTGAAATTATGGCTAAGCAAAAGCCCTAATTAGCACCTTAAGGCCAGATTTCCATCTCGCCACCCAATGGTAGGTCTAAAACCTTGTTTGGGCCAACAAACCACTTGTCGTAAATTTGTTGATAGGTGCCATCTTTCCACAACTCTTGAAGAGCGAGGTTGACCGCGTCACGCATTTCTGAATCGTTGACGGGGACGCCGATGCCGAATTGGACCGGATTATGTCCGCCTGGTAGCAGGACCAAATTGGGGTCCCCGGCCGCAAGCGACAGCATGGTGATGTTGTCTTCCGTGTATCCTTCAACCGCACCATCACGGACCGCTTGAACAGCTGCTTGCTTGTCTTCAAATTCAACAATTTCAGACGGGGTGCCACCGGCCGCAGCCACATAGGCGTTCCAAGAATCAATCGCGCTACTACCAGCGCTCGCGGCTACTTTTTTGCCAAATAGCTCATCGATGTTGCTGTATTCACCATCACGTGTCAAGAACGATTGATTGTCCCAGAAATAGGTGATGCTGAAGTCGATCGCTTCATCGCGTGAACGGGTGTGGTTCATGCTGGCGACAGACATGTCGACCCGATCTTCTTGAACAAAGGTGATGCGCGTGGTCCCATCCACGACAACTAGCTCCGGTGTGACGCCCATTTCGGCCGCCATTGCGTTGGCTAGATCGACATCAAAACCAACCCAGTCCCCCGCATCGTTTACAAAGCTCAACGGTGGATTGTCGTTGCGGACACCGATGCGTACGGTGCCAGCCTCGGTCACTTTGTCTAGGGTCGATTGGACTTCTGCAGCCGGAGCACCGGCGCAGGCCGCCATCAAAATGGCAAATGAGAAAAGTAAGATTGTTAGAAGTGATTTCTTCATTTTAGTACCTCTTTAAATTTAGCCAGACCAGTAAAACCTGTGTTACTGGCCGGCATAGTTAACTGTGTTATTTAGATTTTGTTTTTCTTCGAATCGGCCGGCCCATTTTGATAGGGCGAACGCCGCCACAAAATAGAGTAGCCCGACGGTTAAATAGACGCTGACCCAATAAGGGGCGTTGTTAATGTCGTTGCCCAGTAAAATGCGCGCCGACATCATCAGTTCTGACATGCCGACGACGATGACGACCGATGTGTCCTTGAACAGACTGATCGCTTGGCTGGTAAAAGCCGGAAACATCGTGCGAACCATCATCGGAAATTGGATATGTGCAAAGCGCTGACGCGGTGTACAGCCAAACATACGGCCGATTTCGTCGAAATGTGCTGGAATAGCGGCTAAGCCTGCCCGCACAATTTCAGCTTGGTATGCGGCCGAGTACAAGGCCAGCGAAATGAGCGCTGCACCACGTGGCTCGAGCCGAAAGCCAAATCGGCCGCTGCCGATAACCTGAAACACGATGACCAGCAGCAGAATGAGCGGTAACCCGCGAAAAACATCGACGAGCAGACTGCACGCCCAACGGAGCGGTGCAAATCTTGAGCGTTGCCCTAATGCCAATGGAATGGCGAGACCAAATCCGATTGAAATGCCGACCACGGCCAAAATAATGCTCATGAGCAAGCCGCCCGGCCGCTGGCCAGGAAAGCCGATGAGCAGTGGTAAAAGATTGTTAAGAATGAATTCCAGTTGGTTAGCCATGCGCCTGCCTGAAGGCGAAACGCCCTTCTAGAATGCGCAAAACCTGTGCGAAAACTGCGGTTAGCACAAGGTAAACTACGGCCGCCAATAGCAAAAATTCTGTGGCTCTAAACGTCTTGCTAATGGCTGTTTGAATCCCATGAAAAAAGATGGGGACCGCAACCAGCGAAAGCAAGGCTGTATTTTTAAAGTTGTGGATGAGTCGGGTTGCAATCGCAGGGAATGCGACAATCAGCCCTTCCGGCAGCATCATTTGCCAAAAGACGATGCGTCGAGTGGCCCCCAACGTGCGTGCAGATTCAAATTGCTCGGTCTGAATCGCGCTGACACCAGCGCGAAACTGCTCGGCCAAATAGCCACTTGTGTTAAGCGTAAGCCCCAATGTGCCTGCAAATAGATAATACGGGAGCGGGATGCCGATGACGTTTGAAACCCCATCCCAAAAAGCGTTGTTAAAGAAAATCGCCTGGCGCAGATGCTGTGGAAAAATGTTGGGCACAGCGAACGCCCAGAATATGACGAGGACAAGGGCCGGAATATTACGGTGAATCTCGATATACAGTGTTGAAAGGCGCTGGATGAGAGGGTTTCCTAACATTCGCCCAGCACCGGCCGTGATGCCGAGTACGAGCGCACCCACAGTGGTGACACCGCTGACAATTAGGGTCAAGACGATGCCCCGGGTGAGCAGCGTGATCATGTCTGGGGTCAGCCAGCTAGCCATGCACCCTAGGTTTCGCTTCACAGACAAACAGCATGTTCATGCTTTGGGTTGACAACGGTGCGGCTGAAAAATCGGCAAAAACCGACCGGATGTTAAACCCGGCCGCCGTTAGCCGTTGCGCCATTTCAGCTTGGGAAAATAGCCGATAGCTGAGCAAGTAGTTTTGGGCAGATTCGGGAGAAACGATATTGAAGCGCTCAACAATGCGCTCAGTTTTCGAATCAAATTTCCGTTCGATGGCGGTGTAGTGGGTGTTTGAACCGAAGTGATCGGCCGCTTTTAAGGTGTCGATGACCGCCTGTTTTTGTGGCACTTCTAAAATTAAGGTGCCGTTGGGGATTAAATTTTGGTGGATGGCGTTCAGCAAGCCGTCATTCTCGCCGTTGGGGCCGACTTGACCCAACGTGGTCATTAAACAGAGCGCGACATCAAAGGGGTTACCGTCGGGGGCTTGATAGGTTTCTCCGCTGGCAATTTTGAATTCAACATTCGGTCGTGCCTCTGGCTCTAGCTTGCTTTTGCGCTCGTTGGCAGCCCCGATCATGGCTGCGGCCGGGTCGATGCCCAGTGCCCAGTAGCCGCGTTGGGCCAATTCAAGCGAATGGCGGCCGAAGCCACATCCGACATCGAGAAAGCGATGAGCGAGCACCGGTACGTGGGCCAATACAAAGTCGATCTCGGCCGCTGTGCGTTCTGGTGTCAGCAGTGGATGGCTTAAAAATGGTGAGTTTTCGGAGAAAAAGTTTGGGTGCATGGGGGACAGTGGTTGGTGGTTAGTGGTTAGTGGT
>JAHDEB010000337.1 GCA_020629055.1 Chloroflexota bacterium | reverse complement strand
GGCTGGTGGGATCTTGATTATTTAACCAAACCCCAAGGTGAGCATTGGCAAATTTTAGACTACTGCAAACAGGGTGAAGTTGACCTCGCCATCAACCTGCTAGAGCTACACCTTGGCGCACCGATTGCGCACTTACGCACAATGCAAGATAGCAGGTAAGCAAGATGCAGACGCCGAGACGTACCTCTTGCAGTTACACCTAAATCGCATTTAACCGCAAAAATGGATTACGGCGTTTGCATCTTGCATCCTGCAACTTAAATAAATGACCGAAAGAATCTCCACTCCCCGACTTAACCTTTCTCAACAAGAAATCCTGTATGACTATCGTTTGGCCGTACGCAGCCGAGAAGTCAGCCTCAACACCCGGCGCGAAGTGCTCAACGGCCGGGCCAAGTTTGGCGCCGGTGGCGGCGGCAAAGAGCTGGCCGGGCTCGCTATCGCACGGCAGTTTAAGCCCGGCGACTGGCGCAGTGGCTATTATCGCGATCAAACTTTAATGATGGCGTTGGGGCTGCTCGATGCCCGCAGTTTTTTCGCCCAAGCTTACGGCCATACCGATATCGAACACGAACCAACAGCAGGCGGCCGGATGATGGTCACCCACTTTGGCAGTCGGTCGCTCAACCCGGATGGAAGCTGGAAAAATCAGGTCGAATCCTACAACTCAGCTCCGGACAGCTCATCCACCGCCTCACAGATGCCCCGTTTGGTCGGGCTAGCCTACGCTTCAAAACTCTATCGCCAGCTGGATGGGTTAAGCCATCTTGATACCTTTTCAAGAGACGGAAACGAGGTTGCATTTGGCACTATCGGCAACGGATCAACGGCCGAGGGTCAGTTTTGGGAATCTGTAAACGCGATCGGTGTGCTTGAAGCCCCAGCAGTCATTAGCATTTTTGACGATGGCTATGGCATCAGCGTCCCTAACAAATATCAGATGACCAAACAAGATATCGGGGCGTTGCTCTCCGGCTTTCAGCGTGAGGAAGATGGTCAAGGGTTTGACGTCTACGTCGTGCCCGGCTGGGATTACCCCGCCCTGCTCGAGGTTTATGCAGAGGCAACCCAAAACGCCCGCAAGGACCATGTCCCAGCCCTGATTCATGTGACTGAAATGATGCAGCCACAGGGTCATTCAACCTCTGGCAGCCACGAGCGGTATAAATCGGCCGAACGACTGCAATGGGAAGCGGATCACGATCCTATCCCCCGTATGCGTCAATGGTTGATAGCCGAGGGCTTGGCAGATGATGACTCTCTCGACAAGCTAGAAGCGGATGAAAAACAATTTGTCCAAGATGAGGTTCAGGCCGCTTTTGATGCGATGTGTGCGTCGATCAACGACGATCGTGAGACAGTGGCAGATCTCATCGACCAGATTTCAACCGCAGCCCCAGCCGAGCTGTTAGCAAAGCTCAGCGGGATCAGAGAATCGATGTACGCCATGAAATATCCACGGCGCTCAGATTTATTGACGGCCGCGCACAAAACGCTCTTAATTTCCCGAGGCAAACAGTGCGAATATTCTGATCGGCTAAGGGCTTGGCGCAAACAAACAGAACCGGAATGGCAAAAACTTTACAGCGACCAGATGGTAGACCCGGCCGCAGATCTAACCCAAACGGTCCTCCCCATCTACCCAGCAGATGCAGAAGAGGTGCCAGGCTTCACAATTTTGAATCGTTTTTTTGACCAAGCATTTGCTCGGGAGTCACGCTTGGTTACATTTGGCGAAGACACAGGTCATATCGGCGGCGTCAACCAAGTGATGGCAGGCTTGCAGGAAAAATTTGGCGAGCTTCGTATCACTGACACCGGTATTCGGGAAATGACGATTTTGGGGCAGGGGATTGGTCTCGCCATGCGGGGCTTAAAACCGATTGCTGAGATTCAGTATCTCGATTACCTGATGTATGCGTTGCAAACGATGTCGGACGACTTAGCCACGATGCGTTGGCGCAGCCGAGGTGGGCATCAGGCGCCGCTGATTGTGCGCACCCGGGGGCATCGCTTGGAAGGCGTTTGGCACTCCGGTTCGCTAATGGGTGGCATTATCCACAATGTACGTGGCATGCACGTGTGTGTACCGCGAGATATGACCCGCGCGGCCGGAATGTACAACACGCTGCTAGAGCAAAATGACCCAGCCTTGGTGATCGAAGTTCTGCTCGGCTACCGTAAAAAAGAGCAAATGCCAAGCAATTTATCCGAAATCAAAGTACCGCTCGGGGTCCCCGAGGTGCTCCGGCCGGGAACAGATGTAACCCTTGTCACCTATGGGGCGCTATGCGCCATCGCTCAAGAAGCGGCCGACCGACTGGCCGAAGTTGACATTCAGGTCGAACTAATCGATGTACAAACATTGCTCCCATTTGATGTCGGCCATGAAATCGTCAAATCCCTGCAAAAAACCAACCGACTTTTGGTGGTGGATGAGGATGTACCGGGCGGGGCATCTGCTTATATTTCCCAAAAGATTTTAGAAGAACAAGGTGGCTATCACTGGCTGGACGGCCAGCCGAAAACGCTGACAGGCACCGAACATCGACCGGCGTTTAGTACAGACGGCAACTACTTTTCTAAGCCCAATGTTGAATCGATTTTTGAAACGGTCTACGAGATGATGCACGAGAACCATCCCGAAAAATATCCGATTTTTCTTTAGTAGAGAGTAGAGAGAAAAGAGTAGAGAGGGGAAATTTCATAACGCAAGTTTCTTAGCACATCGAAGCTATTTCAATTGCGACCTTCTCAACCTCTATCCTCTCGTCTCTATCCTTATTCTATGAATTTACTACTTCCAGAAATGGGCGAAGGTGTGATTGAAGCGACGATTAGTCGTTGGCTAGTGCCGGTTGGTGCCGTCGTCGAGCGTTTAGAGCCGGTCGTTGAAGTTGAAACGGACAAAGTCACCACCGAAGTTGTGGCGGATGCGGCCGGAAAGCTGCTCAAAATTTGCATCGAAGAAGGGGAAACGGTGCCTGTTGGCACGGTGCTGGCTGAATTTGCATCTGACGCTGAACCTGTAGCACAACCGACGCCTCAAGTCACTCAGCCAGCTCATTCCACCCTAATAGAGCCCCAAGAAACGCAGACAAATGGGAAAAACGGCCATGCTAAAACGGCCGGTCGGCCGCTGGTCGCCGGAATGCGGGTTAGCCCTGTGGTGGCCCGCATGGCGACCGAACATCAGTTGGATCTGACAAAAATTAGCGGCACCGGCAAACAGGGTCGGATTACAAAACGGGATGTGGTTGCGTTTATGCGGGAAGGCGAGAGTCTAGAGAAGAGAGTCGAGAGTGAAGCGCTGCCAAGTAATCAGGTTGAAGTAAAAAGTGAAAAGCCCGCACCAATCGTCAATCCAAAATCGAAAATCGTAAATCTAACCCCCATGCGACGTGCAATCGCCCAGCATATGGTTGAAAGCGTACAGACCAGCCCGCATGCCACAACGATTCATGAAGTTGATTTTTCAGCCGTCATTGCCCATCGCCAAGCTCTGAAAGAGCCGTTTGCCGAAAAAGGGGTTAAGCTCACCCTGACCGCTTATATCATGGTCGCGGTTGCCCAAGCGTTAAGTGACAACATGCTGGTCAACAGCAGTTGGACCGACGACGGGATCGCTATCCATCAAGATATCAATATCGGCATGGCTACCGCTGTTCAAGATGGTGCAGGCTTGGTCGTACCAGTGATTAAACATGCGGCCGACCTGAATCTGCTGGGCATGGCGCGCACGGTGACACAATTAGCGACGCAGGCGCGTGACAACAAACTTGCAGCGGCCGATATGCAAGGGGGCACGTTTACGGTCACCAACCATGGTGTTTCGGGCAGCTTGTTTGCCACACCGATTATCAATCAGCCCCAGGCAGGCATTTTGGGCGTTGGCGCTTTGAAAAAGCAGGTGGTTGTGGTTGAAGATGCGCTGGGGAACGATGCCACAGCGATCCGGCCGATGGCGTATTTGTCATGCAGTTTTGACCATCGCATATTAGATGGGGTATCGGCCGACCGTTTTGTTGCGGCCGTGGTTAGCCATCTACAAAATTGGAA
>JAHDEB010000081.1:3712-24944 GCA_020629055.1 Chloroflexota bacterium | reverse complement strand
CTAAGCGCAACACCTTCTGCCTGGGCCATACGGGCCGCAACGGGGGTCGCATTGGCACCATTATCAACCGGTGCGGCTGGTGCTGCGGTTGGTGCTACGGCCGGTGTCGCTGGGGCAGCGGCAGGAGCGGGTTCGGCAGCCGGGGTCGGTGCGGCGGCCGCTGGTGCGGTACCGTCTCCACTAATCTCCGCAATGACATCACCGATCGTTACATCATCCCCTTCTGCGGCCGATAACTTGGCAACCACACCAGCAACAGGTGCCTCTACCTCAAGGCTGACTTTGTCGGTTTCTAGTTCTACCAACACATCACCGGCATTAACGGCATCGCCTACTTTAACAAGCCATGTAGAAATTGTGGCTTCAACTACTGATTCGCCCAATTCTGGGACTTTGATTTCGGTTGTCATACGAATACTCCGATCTTTTTAAGGCCGATGGCCATTGATCTAAATTTTTCTTTTTTCTTGTAATACTTGGTCAACGTAGTCTAGGCTGTATGCCGCTTCGACAATTTGATTTTGGGTTACTTTATGCCAGGTCGAATACCCTTCAGATGGGCTTGCATACCGGCGGCGGCCGATATAGTGAAAATCGACTCTTTTGTTCTTACGGCCAGCCATCGCAGGCAAATGATCTGCCAAGCGGGGCTGCATAAAGCGCCAAGCGCCCATGTTGCGCGGTTCTTCTTGCAGCCAAACCAGCTGTTCTAATTTAGGATACCGCTCGTACAGGGCTAAGATCTGTTTTTTAGGATAAGGGTAAAGCTGCTCAACACGGGCGATCGCAACCTCGGGGGTCTTGGCTCGCAACTCGTGTGAAATCAGGTCGATATAGACTTTACCGCTACACAGTATCAGACGTTTCACTTTTTTAGGATCGCTTTCTGGGTCATCCAATACCGCTTCAAATTTACCATTTGCCAGCTCTTCTAAAGATGAGCCTGCACTAGGGTGACGCAACAAGCTTTTGGGTGACATCACGATGAGTGGCAACGGGTCTTTCTTTAGCAGCAACGCTTGCCGACGGATAAGGTGATAATACTGTCCGGCCGTCGTGCAATTGACGATGCGCATATTTTTCTCGGCCGTCATTTGTAAAAATCGCTCTAAACGGGCCGAAGAGTGGTCTGGACCCTGTCCTTCGTATCCGTGCGGCAATAGCAACACCAAAGAAGGGGCTAAATTCCATTTCGCACGGCCGGAGCTGACATATTCATCCAATATCGCTTGGGCCCCATTCACAAAGTCACCAAATTGCGCTTCCCACATAACCAAGACATCTGGGTTTTCGATGTTATAGCCAAATTCAAAGCCGATCATCGCATTTTCAGTCAACGGACTGTTGTGAATCTCAAAAGAGGCTTCTGCCTGAGGCAATGTTTCTAGTGGCGTATATTCAGCACCAGATGTCGCATCGAAATAAACAGCATGTCGATGGCTAAACGTACCGCGCTTCACATCTTCACCTGTCAGGCGAATCGGGATACCATCTGCCAATATCGTAGAAAAGGCTAGATTTTCAGCCAATCCCCAATCAATCGACTTGGCGGTTGGATCTTTCAAGGCATTTTGGCGCCGTTTAATTACCCGCACCATGCGTGGGTGAGGTGTAAATGTCTCGGGCAGATTGGTCAAAGCGACATGTAGTTGCCGCAACTTCGCTTCAGAAAGTTTGGTTTCAGTTTGCCCCGCGATACCGGCCTGCACATGATGAATCTCTCCATTGGCATTCTCACTCGGTTTTTCCAGGTCAACCTTGTCCATTTCGACCTGCAACGCGTCAAAATTTTCTTGCCATAGGGCTTCACTTTCTTCAGCGGTAAGAATTGACCGTTCAATTAAGGTTGATTCCCAGAATTTTCTAACGGTTGGCAACCGGTCTACCTTTTCGTACATCGTCGGTTGGGTAAAACGGGGTTCATCCCCTTCATTATGTCCGTAACGACGATAACCGATTAAGTCGATCAAAAAGTCTTTTTTGAAGTTGTTCCGATATTCGGCCGCCAAGCAGGCCGCTTCTAAACAGGCGATAGGGTCATTCGCATTCACATGAACCACAGGGATCTTAAACCCTTTGGCCAAGTCGCTTGAATAACGCGTACTGCGCGAATCGCGTGGCAACGTTGTAAAGCCGATCTGGTTGTTGGCGATAATATGAACGGTTCCACCATTTTCGTACCCATACAGGTCTGAGAAGTTGAGCGTTTCTGCCACAATCCCCTGGCCTGAAAAGGCTGCATCCCCATGAATTTGAATCGGCATCGTCGAATGGTGATTGAATTTCGGCCGGCCGGGTTCATCGATCTTGGTCGCAGCAGCGCGGGCCATCCCTTCGACAATCGGGTTTACATGTTCCAAGTGGCTAGGGTTTGGCGCAATCTTGACCTTCATGTTGCCACCGATCAAGCGGTCAGCCCCTTTGTGATATTTAACGTCTCCGGTACTGCCCAAATATCCGCTGGCGGCCGTGTTCGCATCAGCCAATGGCTCTTTAAACTCTCTAAAGATATCTTTGTAATCTTTGTTCAAGACATGGGCTAAAACATTCAGCCGACCCCGATGGGCCATGCCGATGATGATTTCAGTCACATTGTACTGCAACGAAACCCGAAGAATTTCATCGAGAATCGGCACCATCATGTCTAGCCCTTCAATAGAAAAGCGTTTCTTGCCGACAAACGTTTTATGTAAAAACTGCTCGAACCCTTCAACTTTGATTAATCGTTTTAGCAGGGCGATCGCATTTTTGCCATCTTCATCAAATACCGGCCGGAACTGACGGGTTTCGGCCGCGGCCCGCAACCAACCACGTTCCATCGGATCTGTTAAATGATCATAGTCATAGCCAATGCCACCGGTATAAATCTCTTTAAGGGCTTGAATCGCTTCAGCGGCATTGTTGGTGTAGTCACCAACTGGGCCTCGCACCAAAGTTGCAGGCAAGCTGGCTAAAACCGACGCGTTTAACCCGTGATAAGCAGGATCCAAAGAGGGATCGTTGGGGGGATCAAATAGCGGGTTGGAATTCGCTGCCAAATGACCATACTCGCGAATCGCTTGAGCATAATTGGCGACCCCCATCGCTAAATGAAGCTGATCTTCGGATAAGGAAGGTGCAACAGCTGCGCCTCCCCCATTTAAAGGAACATTGGACCCATTGTGGGTTGCATCCATTAGATCGGTGGGTGCCCATTTTGCAAATAGCTTCTGTGTGCTTTCAGCAACCGATTGTGGGTCTGCTGAATATTTTTCGTATTGTTCCCAAAGCCATCCGGCATTGGGGCCGTAAAAGTCCCTAATATTATCCATAGTAAAAATGTGGAAAGTTCAACCTGTAAAACGTAAGTGTTGTATTCAAGAGTTACCCCTTGAATATAGTTTCACAGAATAAAACAGTTTTTAGTCTGTGCGTTCTCTATGCCAGCAGAAGTGTGTTTGGTACCGCTCTGAAGGCGATTGACTTTCACTTAACTCAAGCTGGTAAATCATCTTATGCAGGGTGTTTCCCTTATAGGTGTCCACAAGGGCGCACCCGATGATACAGATCTATAATGAACTGTATTATTAATTTTGTTAAATTATAAAGTGTGGCCAAGAAAACCAAGAGAGAACATGCCGTAAAGAATTCAACCGAATTCTAGAAAAAGTAGGTTCAAGTGAGTTACACGGCTATGATACTGTCTAGTCTACCATCCTCAAAAGGATTTTATCCGTTTTATTTATTTGGAATAGCCGATTTGTATTAATTTACCGGTATGAAAACAGATTTAAGTTCAGATAAACCACGTGTTGCAATTGTTGCACAGCGCTATGGTGAAAATGTCAGCGGAGGGGCAGAGTTGCATGCAAGGTGGCTTGCAGAGCATCTGCAAACCATCGCGCAGGTCGATGTGTTGACAACGTGTGCCAAAGATTACCTTACGTGGAAGAATGAATTTCCGGCCGGCACCACACGCATTAATGGTGTACGTGTTAGCCGCTTTCCGGTTGTACGAGAGCGAGAGTTGCCGAGTAAAATCGGTGAGCATGAACTTTTTCAGCGAAAGTATGCGCTAGACATCCAATACGACTGGATGTGGAAAATCGGTCCAGCAAGCCCTCAGCTTTTCAAACGTATTGAGCGGGCCGCAGATGAATTCGACTACTTTATCTTTTTCACCTATGAATACGCGCATACGGTTTTTGGCCTTCCTTTGGTCGCACACAAATCGATCTTAGTGCCAACCGCGCATGAACAGCGCCATTTGCAACTGCCTATTTTTAAAAATCTTTTTACCCAACCCCGCGCCATCGCCTACAACACAGCGGCCGAGCAAGCGTTTGTCGAACGCTTTACCGGCAACGGTCATATTCCATCAGACACTGTTGGCATTGGGATTAATGAACCTGAAGAGTTCTCGGCCGAGCGGTTCCGGCAAAAGTTTAATGTGCCGGGCCCCTTTATCACCTACCTAGGCAGGCTGGTTGCCGACAAAGGGGTCGATCAACTAATCGATGAGTTTATGCAATTAAAAGCAACCCATCCTAGTGAGCTGGCCTTGGTGCTGATGGGCAAAGGGGATGTTGTGGTTCCCGAACGGCCGGACATTATTCAAACCGGCTTTGTGACAGAGCAAGATAAATTTGATGGATTGGCCGCAGCCGAGATGCTAATTGTCCCGTCTAAATGGGAAAGCTTATCGATGATCAGTATGGAAGCTTGGCTCGTCGGCACCCCGGTTTTGGTAAATTCAGATTGCGGGGTGATGGTTGAGCAAATGCGTCGTAGCCAAGGGGGGCTTCACTATCGCACGGCCGAGGAATTTAGCCATATCATCAAAACGATCAGTTCTGATCCTACTTTAAAAGCGCAGCTAGCAACCAACGGCCGCCGGTTTGTTTTAGAAAACTACTCATGGGATATAATCGTTTCTAAATATAAGAAACTATTCGAGATGATCGCGGCAGATCCGCGAGGAGAGTAAGAGGTTATGGGGTTTTTAAGAAAATTATTTGGTGGACGGCCAAGCGCCCCCCAAGACAACGGAATTTATCTATATTTTCGCAGCAAGCGGGCGGCAGATGCGGTAACAAAGATCAGAATTGAGCCTAAATATGATCTAAACGCGGATGGCAACGGCTATGTTTGGCACAAAACAATTGTCGATAGTCGCTACTTTAGCAAGATCAATGCGATCGTTCACTTTGATGGCAATCACAATTTAACCGTATCAGACATCGATGGTGGCGAGCTTATTTCGGCCGAAAGCTACGAAGCCGCTCTGGCAGAAAGAAATAAACCGGACGAGCCAGAAGAGGAAAAAGAAGAAGAAGCGGCCGACGATAACAGTTAATCCGTTTCGTTTACCGTTTGCAGACCCTCGAGATATTTAGTATCTCGAGGGAGAAGAAAAAATTGCAGGAACCTATCTAGCAGATTGAGCGCCTACCCCTTCACAAAACAGAGGTAAAAACAGATGGAACAAGTTGATATTTTTATTCACGCCGGCACGATCATCACGATGAACGCATCGTTTGATTTAATTCAAAACGGGATCATCGCGATTAAAGGGGAGAAAATCGTAGCGGTTGGGGCTGCGGCCGACATCACAAAAAACTACACGGCAAGCACAACGGTCGATTTATCTGACCAGGTGATCATGCCGGGAATGGTGAACAGCCATACCCATGCCCCCATGACCCTGCTGCGGGGTCTGAATGACGATTTGCGTCTAGACGTTTGGCTGGGCTACCTCATGCCACTCGAACGAGAGTTTGTTAACCCTGAATTTGTCAGCTTAGGTGCCACCTTGGCCTGCGCCGAAATGATTCGCTCTGGCGTCACAACCTTTGCAGACATGTACTATTACGAGCCCGAAATCGCTAAAACAACGGCCGAGATCGGCATGCGGGCCTTGCTCGGGCAAACGGTGCTTATGTTCCCCACCCCCGATTCATCTTCTTGGGAAGAAGGGATCAATTATTGTCGAGAATTTCTAAAACAGTGGAACGGCCATGAGCTGATTCAACCGGCCGTATCTCCTCACGCCTGGTACACCGCAACCCCAGAGCTATTGCGTGCCTGTTCCCAATTGGCCCTTGAATTTGATGTGCCTCTCCATACTCATATCTCAGAAACATTGCTAGAAGTAGAAAACTGTCGCGAACAGCACGACATGTCACCCGTCTTCTGGAACCAACAGCATGGCATCCTCGACACCAAACTACTGGCCGCCCATTGCTGCCATATCGATCGTCGAGATATGCGCGAGTTAAAGAAACACGGAGCTGGCATTGCACACAACCCTTCTAGCAACCTAAAACTTTCAAGCGGTATCGCACCGGTCCCCGAAATGTTAGACATCGGGTGCAACGTGGGTATCGGTACAGATGGCCCCGCCAGCAACAACGATCTTGATATGTTTGAAGAGGTTCGACTGGCAGCCCTATTGGCAAAAGTCGTACGCAATAATCCAACCGACTTGCCAGCTCGCCAAGCGTTAGAGCTTGCGACGATGGGGGGTGCCCGAGCGGTACACATGGCAGACAAAATCGGCAGTTTAGAACCTGGCAAATTGGCCGACTTAATTTCACTGCGTTTGGATGGGGTGCATAACTGGCCCCATTTCAACAACAACCCCGATAGCATTTACTCCCGCCTGGTTTACGCCGCCAAAAGTACCGACGTACAAAATGTGATGGTCCACGGCCGCTGGTTAATGCAAGACCAAACATTACAGACCGTCAATGAAGCAGAAGCGATAAAACAGGCGGTTAAGGTGACCGCAGAAATCGATGCATTTGTCTTAAAGCGTGAATCTAGCCCTTACAACAAGCTCATTACCCTAGAAGCGGTCGCCCGTGAAGAAGGGTATGAAACGCAGATCAAAATCCCGCTCCAATCACCAGATAAAATTGTCGCCTTACTAAATAGTGGAGAGTTCGATATTCGGAAAAAGAATCGATATCGGCAGTTCGACACCTATTTTGTCTTTGATGATGAAAATCCAGATGCGGCACGGCTTCGCTTCCGTGAAGACCACTACATCGATGAAAATGACACTGTCTTTCAGTCACGGTCTCGCCTAACATTGTTGGGGGTTACTCACCTCGAGCCGTTGCAAAATTCTGTGATGCTTTCACGCACCCGGTTTATGGCTCCAGCCACTCGATCTCTGCGCTTCTACCAAGAGTATTTCATACCCGACCACACGGTCGAAATTGAGAAGCTGCGTCACCGCTGGCGAATCAACTATCAAGATGCTGATTTTGCGATTAATATCGACCAAGTCATCAAACCAACTATGTCAGGCTGGTTCCTAGAAATCAAATCTCGCACATGGTCTCATGAGGATGCGGTCCGCAAGGCGGATTTAATCGGCAAGCTATTGGCACAGTTTTCAGTTGAAAGTGAAGGGGCGATCCGTGTCGAGTATATCGACCTCGCAGAGCGGATATATGGGTAAAATCGGCGAATTTACGTAAATTTACCCATATACGGGGGTACCGAGGTCCTTTAATATAAAGTCACATTAACAAACAAGACTTTCTGCAAGTCGCGGCACCTTTGTCTCCCGTTTAGCATGCAATTAGGCGTTCAAGCCAAATCGCCGTGATTATCGTTACTCCCAATGGGGTTAGCTTCGCAGAATCATCACACCGCGGCCGGGCTCCATCATACTCACATCATAACCAACCCGGTGCATCATTCCATCATCACACAATGCCCCATCATCGTCGCATTGGCAGGACAAGCTTGTTTTTACTGTACTCAGCCCTTTTTTCCATTTGAAAAGAGGGCTGTTTTTGATTAGAAGGCCTATCAAAAGAAATCGACGGAGAGCCAACCGCCTATCACCCAGCTTAGGGCACGTTAATTTTATTTATTTAGCCTGAGTTTTGCATAAACACTAATCGCAACGGATTACACCGATTTACCCGGAAATACGATTTAAAATCAGCGAAAACCAGTGCCATCCGTTGCAAAAATAGCCTAAAATGCTTAAACAGAATTGAGGTTATTTAAATTGCCTGCATCCCCCTGTAAGAAAAACTCTGATCCCGTCATCCAAACGCTAGGGGCCTTTCATGTTTCGCATTCCAATGAATTGTTATGAAAGGATGCGAGTTTGAATAGCTGGTACGATATAGCTTACAAACTGAGTTATTCAATTCTCGATCTTAAAGGAGACGGATCAAGCAAATGAAATTTTTTTCTAGATGGTGGGTGATCGTTTTAGGCTTGTCTTTAATTTTGGCAGCCTGTACGACAGCGCCCCCCGAAGTTGAAGTAGAAGCGCCCGCCCCAACTGCGGTTGAGGTTGTAGAAGAGGTCGCAATTGAAGAACCGACGGAGGTGCCGCAAGTTGAAGAGCCAACGGTTGCCCCCGAACCGGTTGTTGAAGCTGAACCCTCTGAGTCGAACCAAGTGGTTGATACCAGCCGATATGATGAATTTGAAATTATCACCTTGCTGCCGCAAGATGCGATCCCAGCGATCGATAATCCGCAATTCCATACGGCCGAAGAAGCCAATGATTTTTACGAACCAGATGAATTGGTCATGGGGGTCGTATTTAACGGCGACGCCCGCGCTTATTCGGTTCCACATCTAAGTCGCCATGAAATTGTGAACGACGAAGTAGGCGGTGTAAAAATCGCCGTTACTTGGTGACCTCTTTGCTTTACGGGCATCGTGTATGACCGAGAAATCAATGGCAAAGAATATTCGTTTGGCGTATCTGGAAAACTAATTCGCAACGTCTTAGTGATGTACGACCGTCAAACAAACTCCTTCTGGAGTCAGTTACTGGGTGAATCGATTGAAGGAGAATTAGTCGGAACAAAGCTTGAGTTTGTCCCATCTTGGTTTACAACCTGGGAAGAGTGGCAGGCGATGCATCCCGATTCCCTTGCACTCAACAAAGGCTATGCCGGTGCGCAGGATCCTTATGAGTATGGGTATTATGACTCCCCTGATGCGGGTGTCATTGGTGAGACGATTCAAGACGACCGTCTATTCACCAAAGAGTTCGTTGTTGGGGTTGAGCTTGGCAATGAAGCTGTCGCTTATCCGTTTAGCGTTTTAAACAACGAGCCGATTGTGAATGACACGATTGGAGAAACGGGCGTACTGGTTGTCTTTAGTGAAGGAAGCGCATCGGCCGTGGTGCATGACCGCACCGTCAATGGACAAACCCTAACTTTCAGTGCAGGCACCGAGCCGATGACCGTCGTCGATGCCGAAACCGGAACAGTTTGGGACGGTATCAGCGGTCAAGCGATTGAAGGTGAACTGGTCGGTTCGACTTTGGGCCGAATCAAAAGCACGACAGTCTTTTGGTTTGGTTGGAAAGACTTCTTCCCAGATACCGGCCTGTATGGGTTCTAGTTAAACAGCTGGGCGCAATTAAATAGGGTTACACCTTTAGGGTGGTTAGAATATTTTCTAGCCACCCTATTTTTTTATCCAAAATCACAGGCAAAGAGCAGTCCTTTTTCGTCGGCAGTTTGTCGCTTTTTCAGCGTTTTTATCTAACAGAAGTTGTTCATCTTGGTGCCGGTTTTCCAACGTTAAAATTACCCTCTATTTTCTCTGGTCACAAAATGTCACTTTTATGCCCTAAAACTGTCCCCCGAAAAAATTCCAAAGGGTTTGGCGGGGGGCTTTTCTATGTGCTAGAATGCCGCATTCAACTTTAAATGCAATCAAAATACCTTTTGTTTCCGGGCGGCGTTAAGCCGCTTTTGTGTGTTTAATGCCAGAGTAAAAGAAGGCGATGGCTTAACCACTCGATCAATTGAGCAGGGTTAATAAGAAACGCCAAAACGGGTGATTTCAAAATGATTGTTGGAGGATTCAATGAGTGAAGAACAAGAACATGAAACCTATCGGAGCGATGACAATCAAGCGTCCGGTAAACCTAACAATACAGGGCTAATTATCCTTGCGGGATTATTGGCCCTGATTCTTTTAGGCTCCGGCGCATATTTGCTATTTAATCGTGGCGTAACCAGCACCGAGCCGGTTGCAGGCACAACGGATGATGGTGCAATGACCGAGTCTAACGCACCAACGGCCGACAGCTCGCAATTGCCAGCTGGGGTTGCCCCCCGTGGAAATGTACTAGTCGTTAGCGATGGGCAGATCGCAGTCAACGGCGGCGTACAGCCAACTGATGATGTTTATGCTTGGGATGGCTCGCAATGGGTCCATGTACCAAGCCTTGTCAGTGGTGATAGTCAATCATTTATCGTCGGTGAAGATATCACCGGCCGTGAAGTGGTTGTCGGTAACCGAGGCACACCTGCATCGGTTAATATCGCAACCGATATTTTAAGCGGGGAAGTTATCCCGGCCGAAATTATCCCTATGGTTGGCGAAGTCAACATTCAGGGGCTAACACTGGCACCAGCCGGTGGCCTTACCGGTCAAGCGGCTGCCATCCCAGCCGGAGACTATAGCCAACTGCTACATGTCACCAATGTTGGCGCCATCGTTGATCAAACCGCTTTAACCGAGCTATTGAACGACCCAACCTTGCAAGCCACCCACATTCAAACCTTGGTTAACGCAGTTAACAGCGGTGGACAATCTGGCATTAACCTTGATTATCAAGGGGTTTTCCCAGCACAAGAAGCTGCATACTCAGCTTTTGTCACTAATTTGGCAGACGCTTTGCATGGGGCGAGCAAAAGCCTTGTCGTTACCCTAGCAACCCCGATCAACACCGGCAGCGGATACGATACCGGTGGTCAAAACTGGAGCGCCATTGGCTCTGCAGCAGACGGTGTATTTTTAAATATGCCAGCCGACCCAACCGCATGGGTTGACGGTGGAGCGGCCGAACAGCTGCTTTCATGGGCGACCCGTCGCATCGACCGCAACAGCATTAGCGCGATTGTGACCACACAGGCGATCGATCGTTTAGGCGGTATCTATCGTGAAATGCCATTGGAAGAAGCCTTGGGCAACTTGGGTTCTCCAACTGCAGGCGATGGGTCTGGCGTTGATGCAGGCGCACCGGTTGCGGTTTCATTAGCAGGCAATGCTTCTCCTCTTGAATGGGAAGGAACCAGCCGCACCTACACCTTTACCTATTCTGAAAACGATGAAGCTCGTACCGTATGGATCAATAACGAATCGTCACTCGCATGGCGTTTACGTTTGGTCAGCAAATACGGGTTAAACGGGGCCATGATCAAAAGGCTAAATACGGCCGGCAACTTACCCGGCTACGCGGCCGCTATTAATAGCTACCAAACCGGTGGTGCAATGCCAGAACCTGCTGGTGCCGCGATTACTTGGTCAGTTGAAGGGGACAGCGGCGTTGTCGCGAGCGCAGTCAACCAAGAACTCGGTTACGACTGGGAAGGGACCCCGAACGAAGGCAATTACATGGTCAAGGCGATCTTCGCACAAGGTGATATCGCAATTGACTTGGGCACCGCAGAAGTTGCAGTGGGTGATGTCTCTATGGCGGAAGAAGCAACTGAAGAAGTTGTAGAAGCTGCGCCAGAGGCGGAAGCAGAAGAAGCTGCAGCGGAAGAAAGCGGTGAAGAAGCGGCCGCAGAAGCACCTGCTGAAGAAGCGGCTGCACCTGAGCCAGAAGCTGAAGCATCACTTGAAATTACCGGGAATGCGAACGCGGTTGTAAACGTTGGTTCAAACATCCGTAATGGCCCTGGAATCATTTATGCCGTCACAAATTCTGCTGATCCTGGCGCACAAATAGAACTTGTCGGCCGAAGCGAAGACAGCCTGTGGTACGAGATCGTGATCTTAGATCAAGACAATGCTGAAGGTTGGATCTATTCACCTCTAGTTGATGTAAAAGATGGTCTTGAAGTTGCATCATTACCGGTTTCAGCCTCGGCGGCACCAGCAGCCCCAGTAGCAGCAGCACCGGCCGCAGGTGGCGGAGACGGTGGTTCGACGGCAGCCCCAGTGGCAGCGGCACCTCCCCCTCCGGCAAACTTGGGCGGCTTTGAATTAGGTGGGCAAACCCATACGCTCGAAAGTCCGTCATTGATGACTTTGTCGGGAATGACTTGGGTTAAGTTCCAGCATAAATGGGGCTGTGGCAATAATCCTGGAGACCTGAAAGGGCGTATCGATCAGGCACATGCCAACGGATTCAAGGTATTGCTCAGTATTCCTGGCTCACCTTATCCATCTAGCATTGACTTTAACTGTTACACCGACTTTTTAGGTGGTGTTGCGACTCAAGGTCCAGACGCAATTGAAGTTTGGAACGAAATGAACATCGACTTCGAATGGCCTGTCGGTCAAATCGACCCGACTTCATATGTTAACAACATGCTGATTCCGGCATACAACAAAATCAAAGCGGCCAATCCAAATGTGATGGTTATTTCTGGGGCACCAGCGCCTACCGGATTCTTTGGTGGTGGTTGTAGCGCCAGCGGCTGTGACGACAACGCTTATTTAGCGGGGATGGCAGCTGCCGGTGCCGCTAATTACATGGACTGTATGGGTGTACATTACAATGCAGGTGCTACCGCCCCTAGCCAATCTAGCGGCCACCCGGCCGATGGTGGTGCAGGTCACTACAGCTGGTACTACCAACCGATGATCAACACCTATTACAATGCGTTGGGTCGCCCACTTTGTATCACAGAGCTAGGCTATCTAAGCGGTCAAGATTATGGTGGCGTTCCCGGCCGGTTCTCTTGGGCGGGTAACACAACCATCGACCAACATGCAGCGTGGTTGGCCGAATCTGTTAGCATCGGCGCCAACAGCGGTAAAGTACGCATGATCATTGTTTTCAATGTTGACTTCACCCTTTACAGCGACGACCCACAAGCGGGTTACGCCATTCGCCGCAGAGACGGCAGCTGTCCAGCTTGTGGTACACTGGCAGCCGTTATGGGCAGATAATGCCTAGTACAAAGGGGCATAAATAACCAGCAAGTTTAAATGTGGCTCACCCCTTTGTATAGGGTACTACACGTCAATTGAACTAGGCTGGGACTTATGCCGCGTAGTACTCGCACGAGATGAGTAGAAAGTGAGGCTCTCACCGCTCATCCCTTAAGTGTACAAACCAAACAGGCGCATTCTGGTATGATCCGGGATGCGCCTGTTTTAAAATACATTTCATTGACATAATGTGGTTTAATAGTTGGGCATTCATCGGGTTTGATCTTATGATCAACTGGATCATTATCTGAACACCCACCTATACCGTGGTAGAAAAAACTATGACAAAAAGAAGATTGATTATATTGCCTTTGCTCATTGCGATGATGGCTATCGCAATCGCATGTTCCCCTACAGCAACAGAGCCAGAGCCGGTTGTCATTGAAACAGCCGTCCCGGTCGAACCCACCGCCATACCAGAGCCCACAGCTGTACCAACGCTGCCTCCACCCGTAATCAGCGGTGGTGAAGAATCAAACTCACTTGATTCGGCTGACACTCAGTCTCAGGTGGTAGCAGCTGTTGAAGTAGAAGAAGAGGTGGCAGCACCTCAGGCCGGATGCGCCCAGCCGTGGTCGGCCGATGCATTCGGCTATGGGGTTCAGTCCCACGCCATCGTTGGTGATCCTGCGTTCACCATGGACTCCGTTAAAAACGGCTTAGGCATGCAGTGGGTTAAAGTGCAGCTTGAGTGGTGGCTGGTTCAGCCAAGTGATGTAGACAGACAATGGTTCTTCTACGACGGCGTTGTTGATGAAGCCAATAAAGCCGGGCTGTGCCTAATGTTTAGCATTGTGGGATCGCCAGACTATTTACGCTCAGATGGCCAACACAACGGACCGCCAGACGATTATGAAAGATTTGGTGCCTTTTTAGGCGAGCTTCTTGATCGGTATCCAAACCAGATCCATGCGATTGAAGTCTGGAACGAAATGAACTTAGACCGTGAATGGAAAACCGATAACGGTGTAAATGCGGCCGACTATGTTCGCTTTTTACAGATCTCCAATGATGCGATTAAAGCCAAAGATCCAAACATTATTGTGATTAGTGGTGCTTTGGCCCCCACCGGTGGTGGCGACGGCATCGCATGGTTAGATGACTTTTCATGGCTCGACAATGCGATCGCGGCCGGCATGCTGAACCATGCTGACTGTGTGGGTACTCATCACAACGGCTATAACCTGGGTCCAAGCTTTGCGTTTGACCAAACAGGCAGCTCGCCTGATGCAGCAACCGCCACGTTTAGAGGTCCATTTGATAACCCACATCATAGCTGGAGCTTTAAAACAACGTTAGATACCTACGCAAGCAAAGTCCGTTCGGTGGACCCGACCAAAAAGCTGTGTGTGACTGAATTTGGCTGGGCATCGTCTGAAGGATACGATGAATTGCCAGTTGGTTTTGAATTCGCACAAGACAATACGCTTGAAGAACAAGCTGAATGGCTCGTGGAAGCGTTCCAACAAATGCGCAATTCAGACGATGTGTGGCTGGCGTTTGTGTTTAACTATGACTTTGGTAACAAAGGAAGTGGCCCCACAGACGACCCCGTTCCATACAGCATCGTTGATATCAACGGTATCCCTCGGCCCGCATTTGGTGCATTGGCCGGTATGGAAAAGAATTAAAGCAAGTGGTTAGTAGTTAGTGACTAGTGGGCAGCGATCTATCCACTAGTCACTAATCACCAATCACTGGATATGTAAATGAGAATTAAATTCAGCAAAAAAGGGTGGGGAAAGATTTTTTGTTTTCTCATTTGTCAGCTATGCGTTTTAGTTTTACTGGTCGCCTGCAACAAAGAAGAACCGGTCGATTTAGCCCCATTGCCTGCATCCCAAATGGATATCCGGTTTCAGTCTCCTGAATACGGCATTCACTTGGCCCAATGGTGGGACATGTACGCTTTACAGCAGGACTTGACCAAAGTAAACGAGATGCAGTTTGGCTGGGTCAAACAACATTTTTCTTGGCGGGATATTGAACCGGCCGAAAAAGGGAATTACGATTGGTGGCGGCCGGACCAAATTGTTGAAACAAGCGCGAATTACAATATCAACCTTTTAGTACGTATCGACCGACCTCCTCTCTGGTCAGTTTTGCCTTATGAAGCAGAAGGGATCAAAATAACTGAGAATCAACCCCCTGCAAACCAACAAGACTTTTTTGATTTTTGTGGTGCTGTGGCTGAACGATACAAAGGTAAAGTACAGGCTTGGCAGGTGTGGAACGAACCGAACTTAAGTCGTGAATGGGGGGACTTGGCCCCTGACCCGGCCGAGTATGTTAAGTTACTCGCCGGTTGCCACGATGCGATAAAAGCGGTTGACCCCGATGCGATTATCATTTCGGCCGGGCTTGCCCCGACCGGCACCCAGCCCCCTGCGGCCATGCCGGACGATGATTTTTTGCGCGGCATGTATGCAGCCGGTGGTGCAGATTATTTTGATGTACTAGGGCTAAATGCTCCGGGATTTAAAGCTGCACCTGATGTAAGCCCAGATGATGCCGAAAACCCGGATCTAAATTTAGATGTGGGGAACAATCGACGCTTTGTATTTAGGCATGTGGAAGACATGCGTGAAATCATGATAGAAAACGGTGACGCGGCAACGCAAATCGCGATCCTAGAAATGGGTTGGACCACTGATACCCGGCCGGATACCCCCTACGCGTGGCACGCAGTTACCCCGCAGCAACAAGCAGACTATTTGGTTCAGGCCTACGAGTATGCTGAAAACAATTGGTCCCCTTGGATTGGGCTGATGACAACGATATATTTTTCAGACGTCGCATGGACCGAAGATCATGAACAGTTTTGGTGGGCACTAACCGAGCCTGATGGAACCCCTCGCCCCGCTTATTACGCATTGCAAGAGATGAGAAGCGATCAATAATGAATTGGATTCTATCGATCAACTACTTTCTTCATTTGCTGGCTACGGTTGTTTTACTTGGTAGTCTAGCCGGGGTTGTCGGATTGGCGTTTCCGGCGCTTTCGAAGGGAACCATTGATCACAACCAGTGGCTGTCGATCCAGAAAAAGCTCATCCCATGGAGCAATAGTGCCCTGATCGTGCTGCTGCTAACCGGCTTTTACCAAATGACATCGGACCCCAATTACAACGGCTTTTTTGTTTTAGACGGGGTTTGGGCCTGGGCGATGTTGCTAAAGCATATCGCCTATGCGGGCATGATCGGCATCAGTTTTATCTTACAGTTTTCACTTTATCCTGAAATCGATCGGGTCGCATTGCTTATGTCTCAATCGGCCGAGACTGGGGAAGCTGAGCGGGCCGTTCTATTGGCCCGTGAAAACAGACTATTGCGGCTAAATTTAGGCTGTTCGATATTAGTTTTGCTGTTTACAGCGGTAATGACGGCCGTGTAAAAATCTATAGTTCCCTATTGCCCAGCAAATTTAAAGCCACTATAATTTTGAATCGCAAGAACGGTCGTATCATTTAAAATAACGTTCTTGTTCAACTGAAATATTTTTCAGCCATAGTGCGGGATAGTTTAATGGCAGAACAGCGGACTCTGAATCCGTTAGTCTTGGTTCGACTCCAGGTCCCGCAGCTAAAAAAAGCGTGACAATTCCGGTCACGCTTTTTTGTTTTATACGAGGTCTTGGTACTATCGTTTATAGACTTTATGCTTAAAATTGCGTATAAAATTAGAAGCCTCGAAAAACATTATTATTGACACACATCTTTCGTACGAAATCAGATAAATAAAAACTATGATCTTACACATGCTAAATCGAAATGACTGGGAAGTGGCCAAACAAAATGGCATCTATAGACCAGAATCTCTTGCGGAAGAAGGGTTTATTCACTGCGCCCAGCCAGAAATGATTATCATGGTTGCCAATGGGTTGTACATCGGCCAACAAGACATGATTATTTTGGTGATTGATGCGGAAAAAATCTCAGCCCCATTAATTTACGAAGATTGCTACGAAACAGGGCATGCGTTCCCCCACATCTATGGGACGATCACACCGGATGCTGTCACCCAGATTATCGACTTCCCCTGTGATGAAAATGGAGAGTTCACACTACCGGCCGAAATTGCTGAACAGCTAGAGCAAAATTAATCTTATTTTCGTAATCATTCAGCGAACCGAGGGGCATAATTTGCCCCTCGGTTCGCTGAATAGTAACTTGTTTTCAACAACTTCATCTAAACAGGGGATCCTTCAAAGCCACCTATATTCAACCTCTTGCTTTGTGCTATTCAAGTAAAGTCTATTGTTTAATGACAGACTGAACGATTTTCGATAAACTTCTGCCATCAAATAACAAGACGATCCACGTCTTGCGTAAAGAGGTCCCCAATGGATATACAAATCATTCCCATCGACGAAAGTAAAAAGAAAGCCCCGCCAACTGATTTCGCATTTGGCAGTAATTTTTCGAACCATATGTTTACCCACAACTATTCAGTTGAGAAAGGGTGGCATGATGGCAAAATTGAGCCCTATAAAATGCTAACATTGGATCCGGCGACAACGGTGTTGCATTATTCTCAAGAAATTTTTGAAGGCACCAAAGCTTACCGTCGAAAAGATGGCAAAATTAATCTTTTCCGGCCGTGGGAAAATGCAAAACGTTTCAACAGCTCGGCCGCCCGTATGAGCATGCCGGCCGTCGATGTAGAAGACCATGTGCAAGCGATCGTTTCTCTTGTTGAAATGGATCACGATTGGGTTCCTTCAAAAGAAGGTGCAACCCTCTACATTCGGCCGACGATGATTGGAACCGATCCATTTTTAGGGGTTCGTGCAAGCAGTACCTATTTACACTACATCATCACCGGACCTGTTGGTAATTATTATGAAGGTGGCTTGGCCCCGGTCTCGGTTCTGATTTCAGACGATTATCGACGTGCAGCCCCAGGACCTGGTGGAACGGGTGCAGCAAAAACCGGTGGCAACTATGCGGCTAGCATTTTGGCCGACGAAGCTGCGAAAAAAGCTGGATACACTCAAGTTCTTTGGCTTGATGGTAAAACCGGTGTCAATATCGAAGAAGTAGGCACCATGAACATCATGTTTGTCTATGAAGGCAAAAAGATTGTGACCCCACAGCTGACCGGTTCAATTTTGCCCGGCATAACACGCGATTCTCTTTTAACACTCGCTCCAGATCTTGGGTACGAGGTTGAAGAAACAACGCTTAATGTCAATGATATGCTGGCCGATGTCGCTTCGGGCAAAATTACAGAAGCCTTTGGCTGCGGTACGGCCGTCGTCATCGCCCCCGTGGGGAACTTCGGATATCAAGGGAAAGACGTTCAAGTGGGCAGTGGTGGTGTAGGTGAAGTTTCGCGTAGACTGTTTGACGAACTTACCGGCATCCAATTCGGCCGCAAAGAAGACAAGTACGGCTGGATCCATACTCTAGATCCCAAATAGCATAAATTTTAAGTGGCAAGGGGGATGACTCCTTGGTCCGATGAAATTTGATCGAAAGAGCTGCCATTGTGAAATGCGCAGCTCTTTTTGTTTATGCAAAACACAGCCCCCCTCCTATATCCACACACGCCTACAACATGACCCTACATCCCAAACAGCTATTTATCTCGGCATAGGAAATTATTTCTAATTGGCCGGTATAGGACCCAAAGTTAGGATTTTAGTAACTTAGTACCCATAGCATAGCCCTATGTTACTAATAACACAGACGAGATAGTAATTATCTGTTTGATCTTGCCACTATAAAACTAATTCGATCCACTTTAAAGCCGCATAATCTATTTTGTCGCTCAAAACATTTGTTTGTTTTTAGACACATATACAAGCTGCAAAGCGACCCTAATCAAAAATCAGCGAATCGCTTCGCAAGCTACGGCAGGTCCACAGTCGATTTCAAATTTTAAAACCTTAGCCCATCTTTTTTAAGGCCCTTTGTACTGGTCTGGCCCCACATCAGTGCGGAAAATTCATAATCAATAACAATACTTCGTTTTAGTTTCCTCAACACCGCTACGCCTGTTGTGTGAAACAAAAAAAGCCGTCAAGCGATTGACCTAGTCAAAAACTTGGCGGCTTTTTTATTGTTTAAGTGGGCACCTTGTTTAATTCAAACCGATTGCCCCCTCTTCGATAAGAATAAAATCAAGCGGATTTTCGGCTAAGCCGGGAAGAGGTTCCCATGAGTCACCGTCCCAGACGAAAAGTCCACCTTGACCAGCGGCCCAAACTCGGCCGCTCTCGTCTGTTTTTAAGACTTCGGCCGTAAATGCTTCAGGCCAGTCGCTCAACTGCCACCAAGTAGCACTCCTATCAAAAATGTGAACCCCGCCCGTTGATGGATTACTCCCTATGATCAACCCGTTGGGTAACAGCGTAAATGCTCGGCCGATGTCCCCTTCGAACCCGAACCACGTTTGATTATCATTCAGGTAGTAGAGTGCGCTGCCTGGAAACCACATTTCGCCGTTTTGATCGGTAACCGCACCCCATAAACCGGTTTCCCAATAAACGTTGTAATAAATGTCCCAACTATCAACTGAATAGCGAGTGATAAACGGGATAGGGTCGATTTGTTTCCCGTCGCGGACCACGCTCTTTTCATTGACTTCAAATTTTGTTCCCCAAGGGATATTTAAAGAGTGAACGCCAATCGTATTTTGAAGAATCGCAGGGTGATGGGTCCAGGTCTCATCTTGGTAAAGCCACGGGCTATCGGCTAAGTCTGGGGCCGGCAGCGCCCAAATCCCATCGGCCGAATCACATTCTAACTGAGTAGGCGGCTTAAATGGAAAATCAGCATCTGCAAACGGTTCAGCTTCATCACCGCGTAAAAAAACCAGCTCTTTATCGGTTGAAAGCAAAATTTGATCGTTACACAGCGTTATGGCCGATACTCGGCCGTCATATGGGGCCAAGGCGGCCGGGCTCTCCCATTCTGAAGACCCGTTTAAGCACACAACCGTTTTCGCTTCTGTCAAAACACAAGCTGATCGGGCAACATCAGTTTGGGTGAGTTCTGGAAGCATATCGATAGACAAAGCTTCTTCTATCGAGGTTCTAATCAATTTAATTTCCACCTGGCTAATCCGAACATTACCATCCCCCGCAAACAGATTTTTCAGGTCTCTTTTGGCAACCGCTTCTTTTTCAACATTCTCGACCGTTTGGGTCAAAAATTGGGCCAGTTCGAGATTGGGCGCAATCGCATCGATAACATTTTTCAGCTGCACCAACTTATCGATAATCGCTTCTGGGTCACCGGCTTGGATCGCTTGGGCAAATTCAGCTAATTGCGTTGCGATATCGGCCGTGGCCTGAAGATCAGGATCTAGCGTATCGTTTGCCAGCATTTCGCGCACAGCTTCGGTGGCGGGGGCCATTTCTGCGGCCGCTTTTAACAAGTCATTCGCAACTTGATTTAACTCGTCAGCAGGTATTTCTAAAACCTTATCACCTAATCGGCTCAACTCCGAAGAGATCTGGGGAGCATCCGCTTTTTTAAATGATTGAGCCAAGCCTTGAAGTGACGGGGACTCAATCCCTTGGCCAGCCTTGGCCAACTGAACAGAAACAATTTCCCCTTTGCCAACATTGGCCAGGATCATCAGCTCTTCTATCGCTTCTTGATACGCCACTCTCGTATCAGCTTCTGATCCGCCAGATTGGGCGATTGTGTTAATTTTTATTATCGCGGCCTGAATCGCCCCATCAAATCCGTCGAACATATCTGAATTAAGATCAAATTGCTCGATACCGGTCAGGCGTTCATAAATTTTATCAAGCTGGGCAATCAAATCGATCGTCTCGTCATAATCTATGTTATCTGACTCCGAGATTTTATTGACCGCCTCCGGCTTAGACACCACTTGGGTTGGTGTCGGGACGGGGGTCCGTGTTGGGGGTTCTGTTGCGGTAAATTCAGATAGATCTACCGGTTCGGCCGACTGGCAGCCGACAAAAAGAACTAATCCGAAACAGAGGAGGATGACTGGACTGATAAAGCGACGAAGCCGGGCTAAGTGTAGGGTTGATCGATCGGCAGTTGTTGTTAGGCGACCTTTTAGATTTGGATTGGCAAAATAAGTTTGATTTAGCATATTGAGTTTAGGCATTGGCGTATGACAAAGACACCAGTTCAACTATTTGATAAATGTTTAAATTTTGCACACCTGATTTTGGCTACCTACATGCTTGGGTAGGCCACCATTTATGCGGCTAAATGGTGAAATTAAAAGGCGCACAAATGTCCGGGAAATCTAACCCGTTTAGGCAAATGGCGCTGAATGACTCTACTTTAAATGAAAAGGGGGATGTCAGGACTAT
>JAHDEB010000081.1:0-3612 GCA_020629055.1 Chloroflexota bacterium | reverse complement strand
GGCAAATGGCGCTGAATGACTCTACTTTAAATGAAAAGGGGGATGTCAGGACTATCAAATATCAGAAAAGTTTGGCAAAAATAAGGGAAGCCCGAGGCTTGTCCCTATTTTGGTCAATGTTCCGAGGATTGACGCTGCGAAACATTGAGCGATTTTATATGTTCAATGAGCTTTCGCAGTCCACTCTAAAATGGAAGTTAAAATTACTCGTATGATTCGAAAAATCTCATTTATCTCGATCTTCTTAGCATTATTGCTTCTTTTGTCGTTGTCAGTATCGGTATCCAGCATGGGACAGACCATCGGTAATCAAGAAATGGAGGGGGCTGCTTCTGCCCAAGTGGCACCAAATAAACTTGGCGTCAATGCGAAGTATTTTGATGATCGCATCTCTCCGACATCTTCGGCCGTGTTTTGGTACGGGCAACTAGATGCCACACGCAATCACACCGATGTGCGGGTGGGGTACAACCCGAACGAGTTACAGATGTACGTGAATACATTTGACAAATGGCTCTTTTACGACGAATCAGCAAATTTAAATGAGTTTGAAAACTGGGATTCTGTCTCGCTTTATCTAAAACCGGCGGGCAGCGATATCAGTTACAAATTGCAAAGCCAGCTCCACCATTGGCAGGCGGCCGACGGCTATCGCCGTGCCAGTAAAAACAGCGGAAATGGATATGCTCAAGATAATTCGATCACGTTCAATTCAAGTGTGGTTTGGTACGGCAGCTCGCCAAATTCTGACACAAATGATGATCGTGGTTGGTATACGGTTTTAAATATCCCATTTAATTCTCTGGGTGTGGGGCAACCGGCCGCCGGAACCGTTTGGCAGATGGCGCTTGTAACCCATGATCGTGATAACTCATCCGGCAGCACAATAAACAGTCAAACTTGGCCACCCACGGCCAACTTAAATGACCCGAACAGTTGGGGCGAACTTCGTTTCGGCCGCCGGACCGAATCCCCACAAACGGTGACACCAAGCGGCACGCTAAGCTTGCGCCACGGGGTAGACGGGGCAACTGTGCCAGACACCCATGTGGGGGGCGGGGCGAATTGTGGTGTTGATCATGATCCCGACTTTTTTAATGGCTGGTCGACACACACTTTCCCCAACGTGACACAGGTCAATATCCAAAATCAAATGAATGTTGAGGATTGGCCCTGTTTTTCAAAATATTTTATTTCGTTTGATATAGGCAACATTCCGGAAGGGCAAGATATCATTTCGGCCGAGCTAAAAATGTACATGTTCGGCAATGCCGGTCCTCCAGGTGAGGCGGTTGGTAGCACACTACAAGTGATGACGCTTGATAACGGCTGGAACGAAGCGACGGCCAATTGGCAGAATTCCCCCAGCGTCATTGAACATATCGCAGAGACATGGGTTGATCCGATTGGAAACGATAATAATTTCGCCAATCCGCCGATTGAGGTCAGTTGGGATGTAGCGACTGCGGTCTCTGCGGCCCACGAATCAGGTGAGGGGTTAAACCTCGCCATTTATGAAGCGGACTGGAACCTGCACAGTGGTAAATATTTCTATTCATCGGATGCGGAGACGGCCAGCCATCGGCCGATTTTAACCATCACTTATGGCACGGCAGAGACCTCATCTGAAACACCAACGCCATCCCCAACACCTTTGCCACCCTTTACCCCAACAGACTTTACTTATCTCCCCCTGAACGTTCGTTAAAACTGTATGTCACAAATCAGAATCGGAACCCTGACCATCGGCCAAGCCCCTCGGCCGGACCTTGTCCAATCACTGAAAGCTCAGATGCCCCATGCTGAAATTATTCAAGTGGGGGCACTCGATGGTCTGGCCCAACACGATCTACCCAAAACAGTGAGTTTTCATCCTGACGACTACCTGCTAACCACGCGGCTAAAAAACGGGGAGCTGGTCACTGTGCCTGAGGCGTTTCTCATCCCTAAAATGGCTGAAGGATTACAACGGCTTGAACAACAGCAGGTGGACCTGATCTATTTGCTGTGTGCCGGGACATTCGCAGCGTTAAAAAGTGGGGTGCCGTTGATCAAACCGTTCGTTTTAGCCCATCAGCTTTTATCCACGATCGGCATTCGCAACGTCGGTATCATCGCGCCGATACCGGAACAGGTCCGGCCGATTCAGGATCGATGGGAGGGGGAGGGGTTTGAATGTACCGTTTGGTCGGCCGATGTGACCAACACAGACCCAAAGCTTATTCAACAGATAAAAGAGCGACAAAAAGAGGCGGGGTTTAAAGCGCTGATTTTAGATTATGTAGGACATCCGGCCGACATTTCGCAACAGTTACAGGTGAATTTAGATATTCCGGTAATTGATTTTGGGGAGATTGCGGTAACAACTTTGAAATCAATTAGATAGCCGAATGTAAAAACGAACAGTTGTTCACAGGCGTAAAAATTCACCTCTACCTCTGGAAACCCCGTAATTTGATAAGAGCTTTTGCCTTTAAAATACCGTTGAACAGCCCAAAGGCATCGAGTGGATTTAGATAAAGAATCTTGTATAGTTAGTTTTTTGGGATTCCGATTTGAGCTATATGGGCGATACGCCATAACGAAGGTTTGTCCAGCAAGGGGGTTGCGCATCGGATTTACTTTAAATCATCCTCGCCGCACACCACCATGAGCATGATTTGATCTAAAACCTTAACCATGGAAAATTTTACGATCGCCTATCTACTAGACAACGACAATAACATTTTAGAAGTGGGGGGCCCTTGGGATGAGTTTGCAAATGAAAATGGCGGTGAAAACACCACCACAGAAGCTGTTCTTGGGCAAACGATTTGGAAATTTATCGAAGGGGATATCACACGGCTTTGGTTAAAAAGCGCATTTCAACACGCACGATTGAAAGCTAACCCTATCGAACGCCCCTATCGATGCGACTCGCCTGACATCAAGCGTTTTATGTTGATGCGAATTACACCCCGCACAGATGGTGCCCTTCGAATTGAGCACACGTTGATAAGGGAAGAAAAACGAGAAAAACCTGTGCACATCAAAACCGGCAACGCCGATAGCATCTATAAAGTCAGAGCCCGATGCAGTTTCTGCGGCCGGGTGAAGGACAATGATTTGTGGGAAGAGCCCCGTTCTGAACATGCAAGGGCTTCATCGGAAATTATCGTCATGTATTCTATTTGCGAAGATTGTCAGCTTACATTGCCGGGATCTTTTATGCCCGAGTCATCCGGATCAGTAGAAAGCAGCATTTAAGTTCAAGCAAACAAATTTTTAAATCACACAGAATCGGAACCGTACAGAGGGGGATTTATTGAACACTATGGGTGGCAAAATGTGCAAACCTGCATAAAATCAGCCGCATGAAAAAGATACTCATTCAAGGTGGAACGGTCGTGATCGGCCAAACGGTGTCTCAGCAAGATGTGTTGATTCACGGCGAAACAATCGGGGCGATCGGGCAGCTAGACGGGATGGCGGCCGACGAGGTGATAGATGCAACCGGCCTGCTCGTTTTACCCGGCGGGGTAGATAGCCACGTCCACTTTAATGATGAGTTTATGGGGACGATCAGCGTGCACGACTACTACACCGGCACCAAATCGGCCGCGTTTGGTGGCA
>JAHDEB010000336.1 GCA_020629055.1 Chloroflexota bacterium | reverse complement strand
AGGCGGAGTAGTTTGAACATTTTTTAGTCATTTCTACTTTTATTGAAAAGCCCTATGCAAATAAAAGGGCATAGGCATCGGAATCACCAAGGGTCGACAAATGCGGGTGCAACCTGTCGACCCTTGGCAGAGAATGAGTTAATTGACCGTTGGCTGTAAAATACCAACATTGCCGTCTTTACGACGATAGAGCACGTTGGTATCCCCATCTAAATTTGTAAAAACGAAGAAGTCATGATCTAGAAGCATCATCTGATCTAGGGCTTCTTCCTCTGACATTAGCTGGATTGAAAATTCTTTCCGCTTAACAATGCTCGGAGCAGATTCTTCCACCTCTGCGTTATCACCGATGACAAATTCTGGTGGAATCGCTTCAGCCAAAATGTCGGCTACATCTCCATTGCGACGCTGTTTTTTCTCTCGGCCTCGATATCTTTTTATTTGACGATACATCTTGCCGACCACCGAGTCGATGGCCCCATAAATCGTATCGTTTTTCTCTTCAGCTCGTAGTATGGTCCCCCGGCCGTCACGAATTGTTAGCTGGGCCACTCGTCGTTGGTCTGAGTTTTTGGCTTTACGCTGACTAAGTTCAACATTCACTTTCTGCAGATCAGGCAGGTATCGGTCTAGCTTTTCCATCTTTTTCTCGACATAAGCCTGCAATCTCTCGGAGAGATTCATTCCGTTCGTGTGGATTAATAGTTCCATTGTTAAACCTCTAAAGAAAATGTGGGGAGGATTGGTGTAATTTACCCATCCACCCACGATAATAAATTAGCTGTGTTAATTTTTGAGCGCGCGGGCCACCGTTAGCCCGGTTACCCGCTGTGCCCCGGCCGTTTTTAAACAGTCGGCCGCTGAAAACAGAGTTGCCCCTGTGGTACAAACATCATCGATTAGGTAGACCGATTGCCCCTTAAAATCTGAATCCCCAACTTCAAAAGCACCGGTCACGTTTTTTGTACGCTCATCTACGTCAAGATGGGCTTGCACTTCTGTCTGGCGGGTCCGTTTAAGCCCATGCTGCAAAACGGGGATACCGGTTAGTTGAGACAACTCGGCCGCCAACAGGTATGACTGGTTATACCCACGTTCACGCTCTCGCACCGGGTGCAGAGGGACGGGAACAAGTAAAATAGGTTGTTTATTTTCTGATGGGGGAGAAAGCTCTGTCAGAGAGTCAAGCATCAAGGCCGCCAGCGGCTTTGCTAGTGCGAATTGGTCGTAGTACTTAAATGCATGCACAAACTTGTTCACGGGGTCAGTGTACAAAACTGCAGAGCGGATTTTGTCGATGGTCGGGGGTACTTTGGTACACCGTTTGCAAAGTCCAGCATCGATAACCAACTGACCACATCGCTGACACAAAGGCTCAATTAGTTTAATTATCTTTTCTTGGCAGGGGGCGCATGCAAGGCTTCCCGTTGTGCCACACCCGGCACAAACTGGGGGAAAAATAAAATCTATGACGGAGGTCCAAAAAGAACCAGTAACTTTACCGCGTTGATTTATAATTTGTAATCTGCTCCATCGACCATTAAAAATAAAGGTCGAATAAATGATGAGTAGGAGACTACAAGACCCATCAAGTTGAACTTGAAAAGAGCATAAGATAGTTTTTGAATTCACGCAAGTAGAATTTAGAGGGTGCCAATTTAATCAGCATAAGAGGGTGTTTCTAGTTCGTTTATGAATTTAAAAAACTGCTATAATCGGTACCCGAAAAATCATGACGAATCGTATTGTTGTAAAAATTGGAACCAGTGTATTAACAGGGGGGCATAGCCGCCTGTACAAACCAGGGATGGCTGAAATCGTGCGCCAATTAGCGGAGTTACACGCACAAGGGTCTGAAATTGTTCTATGCTCGAGCGGGGCGATCCAGGCAGGTAAAGATCGGCTTGGATGGAAAACCAAGCCTCGCAGTGTGGCTGAGAAGCAGATGTTGGCAGCCTTGGGGCAATCGCGGCTGATGTTCACTTGGGAAAGGCTATTTGAAATCTATGACATTCATGTCGGTCAGGTGTTATTGACCCGGTCTGACTTTGAAGCACGTAACCGTTTTCTAAATGCGCGTGACACCTTTCGGAGTTTGATAAAGCATCGTATTATTCCGATTGTGAATGAGAATGACGCGGTCACGACTGAAGAGATACGGGTCGGAGATAATGACAATTTATCGGCGATGGTCGCTGTTTTGGCAGATGCGGATCTGCTAATTATGCTGACAGATCAGAGCGGTTTGTACACGGCCGACCCTAGATCAAACCCCGATGCGGAGCTAATCAAAGAGGTGCCGATCATCAATGAGAAAGTAAAAGAGTTGGCAGGTGGCAAAGGGGATATGGGAACAGGTGGCATGGCGACCAAACTGCAAGCGGCCGAAACCGCAACCCGGGCTGGGACCGATGTCATTATCGCTAGCGGATCAGACAAAAATATTATTTCAAATATTTTGGCAGGGAATGATGATGCGGTGTTTACCCGCTTCCCGGCCGTATCAAACCCGGTACGCAATCGAAAAAGATGGCTTTTAGCCGGGTCTACACCAACCGGGACGATAACGGTCAATGAAAAAGGATGCGAAAAGCTGGTTAACGAACAAGGACGTAGCCTGTTACCGGCCGGAATGATCAAAATCAGCGGCAACTTTAATCGAGGCGAAACGGTTCGTATTCAACAAGAAAATGGGCAGGTGATCGGCCGAGGGATCGCCCGATACACAAGTGATGATCTTCGCCAGATTGCAGGAAAACATTCTGACCAAATAGAAAAGATTTTGGGGTATGCCTACGGCAATGTTGCCATTCATCACAATGATATGGTATTACTCGATAATTAGAGGATAGATGCTAGAAGTTAGTGGTTAGATATTAGTGGCTCCTATCTTGATGATGAGACTAATATCCAATATCTAATATCTACCATCTCAAAAATAAATGACTGACTTAATCAAAATGGGAAAAAAGGCCAAATTGGCCTCGCGAGAATTAGCGAAACTAACAACAGACCAAAAGAATGCGGCCTTAAGAACAATCGCGGAAGAATTGGAGGCGCAAGCGGCCGGGGTTCTGGCCCAAAACGCGCTTGATATCGCAGATGGCGAAGCGAATGGACTAACTAGCGGATTGTTGGATCGATTGCTGTTAACTGAAGAGCGGGTCAGCAAATTGGCCGATGACTGTCGTGCTGTAGCACAATTACCAGATCCTGTAGGCTCTTCTATCGACGGACGCAATCTGCCTAACGGACTGCAAATTACACGCCGACGGGTGCCTGTGGGCGTTTTAGGCGTCATCTACGAAGCGCGGCCGAATGTAACCATAGACATCGCCACATTAACGTTAAAAACCGGGAATGCGGCGATTTTACGCGGTGGCAAAGAGACGCTTCGATCTAATTTAGCCTTGGTACAGGTGATTCAGAGCGCGCTGGAAAAATGTGGCATTCCAGAAGCGGCCGTGCAATACATAGACAATCCGGATCGCGCTTTGGTGAGCGAGTTTATGAAGCTTGACCAATATGTGGATATGTTGATTCCGAGAGGTGGTGCAGGATTGCACAAGCTGTGCCGCGAACAGGCAACGATACCGGTGATTACTGGCGGTATTGGCATTTGCCATGTATTTGTTGATGAGTCGGCCGATGTGGCAGATGCGCTCAACATTATCGAGAATTCGAAAGTGCAGCGGCCGAGTGTGTGCAACGCGCTCGACACAGTTCTGATCCATAAAAATGTAGCGGACAAAGTTATTCCACAAATTGCTGAACGGATGGCGGCGAACCAAGTTAGCTTGAAAGCGGACCCAACCGCTTTGGCCGTGTTGCAGCAAAATGGGCACAGCGCCAGCTATGAAGCGGCCGGACCCGACGACTTTAGCACCGAATGGATGGATTTGATTTTAGGGATAAAAGTTGTCGACACCCTTGACGATGCGATCACCCACATTCAAGATCACAGCCTGGATCATTCAGACAGCATCATCACCAATGATTGGAAAAACGCCAACCAATTTGTTGATGAGGTCAATTCTTCGGCCGTATTTGTGAATGCGAGCACACGTTTTAACGACGGCGGGCAGTTTGGCTTAGGGGCCGAAGTCGCGGTCAGCACGCAAAAGCTACATGCTCGCGGGCCGATGGGGCT
>JAHDEB010000335.1 GCA_020629055.1 Chloroflexota bacterium | reverse complement strand
CCAAATACCGTCATCCCTTCTAATGAATCAGGTTGATATAGAAATTCATGGTCCGGATCAACAAAATCCCCTGTTGAGATAAAAAAGATAAGTAATGAACCCAATGATGTATCTAGCCAACGAGGGAACAAAATCAAACGTAAAAAGAGTATGCCGATCGCTATGGTTGTTACGCCTAGCAAGAACTTCTTGAGTATATTTTTAAAATTAATCATCTGGTTAGATATTATTTTGATTAACAACCAGCGTGTCTATCACTCAAGTGCCTACGAACCATGTCGATGACGTTTTACTTCAAACTTTAAACATTTTACTGTCGAGAAAACTGCATATCGTGCAGACGCTTATACAGACCGCTTGACTGTTTTAGCAAATCTTGGTGCGTTCCCTGTTCCACAATGCGCCCTTCCTCTAATACCAAAATCCAATCCGCATTCTGAATGGTGGATAGCCGGTGGGCGATCACAAACGAAGTGCGGCCGCCCATGAGGTTTTCCAATGCCTCTTGCACCAAATGCTCGCTTTCACTATCTAAAGAAGATGTCGCCTCGTCTAAGATCAGAATACGGGGGTCTTTTAAGATCGCCCGAGCGATAGAAACACGCTGCCGCTGACCACCAGAGAGTTTGACCCCCCGCTCACCAACCAGTGTTTCATAGCCGTTGGGTAAATCGTTCATGATGAACTCATGCGCGTTTGCTGCTTCGGCCGCTGCCATAATTTCTTCGTCGGTCGCATCTAACCGGCCGTACCGAATGTTGCTGCGTACACTGTCAGAAAATAAAAGCGTTTCTTGGGGCACAATGCCGATTTGCTGGCGCAGGCTTTCAACAGTTACATCCCGCACGTCATGCCCGTCAATTAACAAAGCCCCCTGGGCCACATCGTAAAAGCGGGGAATCAGATTGACAAGGGTCGATTTACCTGCCCCGCTGGGGCCAACGAGGGCGATGACTGAACCGGCTTCGGCCTTGAATGAAACATCTTTCAAGATCGCAACTTCGGCCGAATAGTCGAAATCAACCTGTTCAAAAGAGACCGCCCCGACAACTTCTGGCAATGGGGCTGCATTTGGCTTACTTTCGATTTCGGCCGGGGTGTCTAGCAGACCAAAAATCCGTTCGGCTGCACCCAACGCAGATTGAAACTGGGCGAACGAGTTTGCCAACGAGCCGATGGGGGCGGCGATCATCATCGTATAAACCAGATACGAAACGAGCTCACCGACGGTCAAATTCCCGTTGAGCACTTCACTGCTGCCAAACCACAGGGTCAGGGTAATCGACATAAACGCCAAAAAGCCGATCGTCGGTGACAAAATCGCCCGGAGCCATGCGGTGCGCATCGCCGCTTGTAACGTTTGGTCGATACGGTCTGAAAACCGGCCGACTTCGTATGGCTCACGCGCAAACGATTTAACAATGCGGACGCCTGAAACCGTTTCTTCTAATACGTTGGCCGCTTCTGCTAGGCTGTCTTGCACTTTCGATTGGGCATTTCGAATTTGCCGGCCGAGGGTGATGATGACGAAGGTGATAATCGGAACACCGGTCAAAATGACCAATGTAAGTCGCCAATTTAAGATAAACAGCATCACGGCCGCCCCGATCAAGATAATCACTTGGCGTAGAATGGTTGAAAGGGTGTTGATGATCGACTCTTGCAATAAGGTGACATCGTTGGTAACGCGAGAAATGATGGCACCCGTCCGGTTATCGGCGAAAAAGCGTAGGGACATTTTTTGCAGATGGGCGTACACTGCCACACGGATCGCCGCGATGGTGCTTTCACCCACATAAGCGATGACGATTTGGTGGATAAAGCTAAAGACCGCTTGCAGGGCAAACACCCCGATCAGTCCAAATCCAAGCCGCATCAGCTGCAGCTCTGCCCCGTTGATGAGTACATCATCAACTAAGGTTTGCACCACAACGGGTAAGACCAATCCCATTAAAGAACTAAGGATTAGGCCGATGCCCCAAATAATGAGCCAGCCTCTGTTGGCTTGCACATAGAACCAGATGCGGCCGAATGAGGCCAAATACTCCCGATTTAATTTACCTTTTTCTGCGTCTTCTTCTTGACTGCGTATGTTGCGCCCGCCGCGCCGTCTGCCAAATGCCATAAATTGACCTCAAGGGCTTTAATCTGTTACCTGCCCATAAGTTTAGTACCGTCTACCTAATTCTGGTGAAGTTCTGATACAAAGCTTTTATCTAAGAGGTTATACTTATCGGTTCACTTAAAATTTTTGCACCATGCAATTATTTGCCTACCCCCAAACAAAACTGTTTGGACCGGTTCCTATTTTCAGCTCGGCAAACTCTTCTTGCTGCTGAAAAATTAGCCGCCTTCTTAAAAATAGTCACTGTTTAACCATAAAAACGCCCTACCAAGTAGAGCGTCGGTTGAATTGTGACCAAAATCGACTTATTTGAAAACAGAGTGTCTAAAACAGCCTAATCTACATACATGCGACACTACTTTTCAAAGTTGGATCAAGAGGTTTTATGCAAAAAGATCGTTCAGTTACCTACCGTCGACTTTTCTCTTACTTGGGGCCCCATAAAAGAGAGCTTACATTCGCCGTTATCGGCATGTTGGGAGCAGTAGTCTTCAATTTATTTATTCCGCAACTGGTGCGGACCGCGATAGATGAGGCGATATTAGACGGCCGGATTGAGGCTCTGGTTCGTTCGGCCGGGCTGCTGCTGTTGGTTGGCTGCGGCCGTGGGGTGGCTTTATATGCACAGCTTTACTATCAAGAATATTTGACCCATAGCGTTGCCTACGAGCTGCGCAACGAATTTTATTGGTCTGTGCAAAAACTCCCATTTTCGTTTCACGATGTGACCCATACCGGTGACCTGATGAGCCGAGCCACGGCCGACATTAGTGAAACCCAGCGATTTATCGGGATCGGTTTAATCGAACTGACCCGAATCGCTTTGCTCGTGACCGGTGTATTGGTTTCGATGTGGATTGAAAGCCCGTTTTTATCTGCTGTTGCATTGGGCCCGCTTGTGATTGTCGTGCTGGTTGCCATCAGCTTCGGCCGATATGTGCGCGGCATCTTTAAACAGCTGCAAGAGCAGGTTGCCGTCTTATCAACCACCATGCAAGAAACCCTAACCGGAATTCAGCTGGTGAAAGTATTTGCCCGCGAAGGGTATGAAAAAGAGCGTTTCGACAAAGAAAACGCAGTGTGGGTTGATCGGCGTGTGGCGATGATTATGTCATGGGCCAACAACTGGCCCACCATGGGCGTGTTGCTGGTTGTCGCGATTATTTTGATTTTGTGGTTTGGTGGCCCGATGGTCATCAATGGGGAAATGACCCCAGGAACCCTGTTTGCCATGATTTCTTATCTGCTACTGCTCAACGGGCCGGTACAGCGGGTTGGGTTCTTGGTTAACTTGGCATCGACTGCGGTGTCTGCGGCCGAACGGGTGTTTGAAATAATCGATACCCCTAGTGAAATTGATGAACAAGCGACAGCTGTTGCACCAGAACGGGTGACAGGAGAAGTTGTGTTCGACAATGTGAGCTTTGGATACCAAGATGGGCCGAAAATCATCAAAGATGTGTCACTCACCGCCCGGCCGGGCGAGACGGTTGCCCTCATCGGACCAACCGGTTCAGGGAAATCAACCCTCACCAATCTCATTCCCCGCTTCTATGATGCAACCGAAGGAGAAGTCCTGCTCGATGGAACCAATATCAAGGATCTAACCGTTAAAGGGTTACGATCTGAGATCGGCATGGTGCTTCAAGACTCATTTTTGTTTAGCGATACGATTGCAGAAAACATCGCGTATGGGGATACCAACGCCAGCATGGATAGCTTAGAGGCGGCCGCAAAAGCCGCGCGAGCACATGATTTTATCGAGCGGTTTCCGCTGGGTTATCAAACCATTGTCGGTGAGCGCGGCGTTACCCTTTCAGGGGGGCAAAAGCAGCGGATCGCCATCGCGCGGGCCCTGTTAGCAGACCCCCGAATCTTGATTTTAGATGACTCTACCAGCAGTGTAGATACTGAAACAGAGTATCTGATTCAACAAGCATTAAACGAGCTGATGGTCGGCCGGACTACGTTTGTGATTGCGCAACGTCTGTTGACGTTAAAAAGCGCTGATCAAATTTTAGTGTTAGATGACGGCGCTGTCGTTGAGCAAGGCAGACATGATGATCTGCTGTTACAAGATGGGCTGTATCGCCATCTGTATGACCTGCAATTAAAAGATCA
>JAHDEB010000080.1 GCA_020629055.1 Chloroflexota bacterium | reverse complement strand
CTTGCGGCGCGGCTGCCCGTTGGGCTTGGTGGCATTCCACACGATTTTCCCCTCATATCCGGTTACTTTTGCAATAGCCTCCACCAAATCTTCGATACTCATTTCATAGCTGCTGCCTAAATTAACCGGATCCCCATCATTGTACCGTTCGGCCGCCAATAAGATCCCTTCGGCCGCATCTTCTGCGTATAAAAATTCTCGCGTAGGTGTACCGTCTCCCCAAGCCATAATATGGTCGTCACCAAACTTCTTAGCCTCGATACACTTGCGGATGAGGGCCGGAATGACATGTGACGTTTCTGGATCGAAATTGTCGCGCGGCCCATAAAGGTTAACGGGCAACAGATAGATTGAATTAAAGCCATATTGAGCACGATAAACCTGAGACTGCACCAACATCATCTTTTTAGCCAAACCATAAGGTGCATTGGTTTCTTCAGGATAACCGTTCCATAAATCTTTTTCTTTAAACGGAATTGGGGCAAATTTAGGGTAAGCACAAATCGTACCGATGGCGACAAACTTATCAACCCCGGCCAAATAGCTTTCATGAATCAGCTGGGTTCCCATCATCAGGTTGTCATAGTAATAGTCCGCTTGATAAGACAGGTTGGCTCCGATCCCTCCCTCTTTGCCCGCCAAATGAATGATCACATCTGGCTTGCTTTCATTAAGCATGTCTAAAACCGCTTCTCGATAAACAAGATTATAGTTTTGCTTGCGCGGCACAAAAATATCGGCCGGGTTGCGCGCTTGTAGCTTATCAACCACAAATGAGCCTAAAAATCCGGCTCCACCGGTGACGCACACACGTTTTCCAGACCAATATTTCTCCGATTCCGGCCAATTTTTGTTATCCATCTTCGTTTCCTAAGGTAAATTGCATGTTGATAGAAGTGATTTTAGCGAATTGAAAATCGAATAACAATCAATAAACAGTCAATTTCTAAAGCTGCTAAAATTTAACCTCACCCTGTCGAGGTGTGACATTGCGCGTATCAATTAGTAAATTGCTGCTTTGTACAACCAAATCCCAATCTGTTTTGGCATGGTTGGTCACGACCAATGCCAAGTCACTGGCTTGAAGCTCGTCGGCCGTCAATGGCACCGATTGCAGCTTTTCATCATTGCTAACAAGCACGTCTACAAACGGATCATGGAAAACGACTTGCGCCCCTTTCTGCTGCAACAAATAGATAATGTCTAGGGCTGGGCTTTCACGAACATCACTGACATTCGGTTTGTATGCGACCCCCAAGACAAGCACCCGGCTGCCATTGACAGCTTTCTTCTCACCGTTTAACGCTTCGGTGATTTTTTCTACTACATATTCCGGCATCGAGCGGTTAACTTCATCCGCCAACTCGATAAACCGAGCGGTGTAATTCAATGTTTTTAGCTTCCAGTTTAAATAATGGGGATCAACAGGAATACAGTGACCACCAAGCCCAGGGCCAGGGGTAAATTTCATAAACCCATACGGTTTTGTGGCGGCCGCATCGACAATCTCCCATACGTTTAGCCCCAACTTATCACACATTAGCGCCATCTCGTTGACCAATCCGATATTGACCGCCCGAAATGTATTTTCGAGCAACTTGACCATTTCAGCCGCTGCTGGACTGCTGACCGAGACAATCGTCTCGACAATCGCACCGTATAATGCGGTCGAGACAGCCAAACAAGCTGGCGTTACCCCACCCAAGACTTTGGGCGTGTTCCACATCACATAGTCGGTCCGGCCGGGGTCGATACGTTCTGGCGAAAACGCCAAAAAGAAGTTCTCACCCACAGTCAGGTTCGCTTGTGTCAACCGGGGCAACAAGATCTCTTTTGTTGTGCCAGGATATGTCGTGCTTTCTAAAACAACCAGCTTGTTTTTAACACCGGCCGCCGCAATCTGTTCGGTCGCGCTGACGATATAAGACACATCGGGGTCTTTGGTTTTGCGCAAAGGGGTTGGGACACAAATCGAAATCGTGTCTACATTTGATAGCTCCCCGTAATCAGTCGTGGCCGAAAATAGCCCGGCCGAAATCAGCTTTTGCACCGTGCTGTCCGGTACATCCTCTACATGGCTGATACCACGATTAACATTGGCCACCTTTTTTGCATCAACATCGACACCTACAACCTTGAAACCAGCTTCTGCAAAAGCGACAACCAACGGCAGGCCGACATAGCCCAACCCGACAATGCCTACAACAGCATCGCGCCGATTAATTTTTTCGATAAGTTCTAATTCAAGATTTGACATAGATTAACCAAGTGAGAGAAATAGTATTGCTCCCGATTATACCGGAGGTAGGGCCCCGTTCTCATCACATTGGTTAATTTTAAGATAGGGTGTTGGTACCAACGGCCAAGCTACAACAGCGGCCGTCCCCCATCTACTTCAATAATGCTCCCTGTGGCAAACAATAAATGATCAGCCGTCGCCAATACCGCATCAGCCACATCTTCCGGCTGAGCGATCCGATTCAACGGGGTTTTGCCAATCTGTTCATCGATATAATCTTGGGGGAAGCGAGAGGCGTATTCCCCCCACACCCAACCGGGCGCGACCGACATGACTCGAATCTTTGGTGCCAACGCCCGTGCCAACGAGCGGGTCATCGAATCGATAGCTGCTTTAGAGGCGCAATAAGCGACATTGCTACCGACACCGGTACGGCCGGCGATCGATGATATATTGATAATGCAGCTGTTTTCTCCCCCCATTAAAAGCGTTTTGAACGCACGGACACAGGCGAAGGATCCGCGAACATTGGTCTGCATGATCTTGTCGATCCACTCATCAGATAAGCCATCTAAATCATCATGCGGCACAGGGGTTGTAATGCCAGCATTATTCACCAGTAGATCTAGCTTGCCATATTTTTCAGCGACGGCGGCCGCCATGCTAGCCAGCTGATCACTTTCAGTGATGGTCGCTTGGTACAGCGTATGGCCGTCACCGTCTAAGCCGTCTAGCGTCGCCTGCGCCTTATCTAGATTAGATCGGTAATTAACAACGACCTGATACCCGGCCGAGGCCAGCTTTTTGCAAATGGCAGAACCGATCCCGCCACCACCGCCGGTTACTAGAGCTACTTTTTTCGATGAAGTCATATTTTGAGTAGGTCAGTATTCGGTGAGTCAGTAGGTCGGCTGAGCGTTGCACACACCGACCTACTAGCCTACCGAATACCGGTTCACTGGCGCTACGCGCCGCCGTATCGTTTCACGCGCAAATCAGCCTGCGCTTTGTGCCCCATGAATCCTTCGATTTCACACAGACGAGAGGCGTATTCACCCACCAAAGCACTCGCTTCATCTGTGGTGACTCGCTGATAGGTACAGGTTTTGATGAACTTTCCGACCCATAACCCACCGGTGTAGCGGGCCGCTTTTTTTGTTGGCAGCGTATGGTTTGTACCGATCGCTTTGTCCCCGTATGCGACATTGGTTCGATTACCGATAAATAACGCACCGTAATTGGTCATGTTGTCAAGGAAATAGTCAGGATCGGCCGTGTTGATTTGCACATGCTCGCTGGCGATGTCATCCGCTTTTTCCAACATCTCTTCCCGGGTGTCACACAAAATCACTTCGCCATAATCCTTCCATGCAGCACCAGCCATATCGGCCGTTGAAAGTGTTTCTAACTGACGGCCGATTTCAACCATTGTTTCTTCCGCTAGTTTCTTGCTCGTTGTTAGCATCACTGCGGGGGAGTTAGGTCCATGCTCCGCTTGACCTAACAAGTCGGTTGCGACCATCTCCGCATCACAAGTTTCATCAGCAATAACCAAAACTTCGGTTGGCCCGGCTAGCAAGTCGATACCCACTTTACCGAACAGCTGGCGTTTCGCTTCAGCCACATATTGGTTACCGGGGCCTACGATCATGTCAACCGGTGTGATTTCACTGGTGCCATATGCCATCGCGGCCATCGCCTGAATTCCACCTAAAATATAGATCTCGTCCGCACCACCAAAGTGCATGGCGGCAACGGTTGCGGCTGGCGGGACGCCTGTTTTCGGATCTGGCGGGGTGCATGCGATTACTTTTTTGACTCCGGCAACTTTTGCGGTTAATACGCTCATATGAGCAGATGCAACCATCGGGTACCGGCCGCCGGGAACGTAACAGCCAACGCTGTTTACCGGCGTATTTTTGTGACCCAAGAAAACACCCGGAATCGTCTCAATCTCGATATCACGCAGAGCTGATTTTTGGATTTGAGCAAATCGGCGGACCTGTGCCTGTGCCCATTTAATATCTTCAATCGTTTGTGAATCGAGTGAACTGATAATTTCACTGATCTGTTCATCACTTAAGCGGAAATTTTCCGGGCTCCAATTATCAAACTTTGCTGACAATTCTCGAATCGCTTCATCCCCACGCGTTTCGACATCGTTTAAAATCCCTTCAACAATTTGACGAGTTTTGAGCTCATTCGCCCTTGAATCAGTTTCAGTGATTCCTTCTTTTAAATATTGAATAGTCATAGTTGTGTTGCAAGACCTTTGGGGGGTAAAAATCCCAAGAGCCTATAGCTAATCTTTCGGATTGAAAGTGAGAAATCCGGGCACTTTGACCCGAATTTTGTAAACAGAAGTTGAAGCGGTGATGTATAAAGATTTGCGATCTTCATCACCAAATACAAAGTTTGCCGTCTTTTCCGGCATCAAAATATTGCCAAGATGGGTCCCATCTTTTGAAAAAACTTGAATGCCGCCTGGACCGCATGAATAGACGTTTTCATCTTCATCGATCTTCATCCCATCGGCGACTCCGGGTAAGCTTCCTTCTAGATTGGCGAACAAACGGCCGTTGGCTAACGTTCCGTCAGCGAGGACATCAAACACGCGAATGTGCTGCCGATCCGTATCGTTTATATATAGAAGAGACTCGTCCTTGGAAAAGCAAAGGCCGTTTGGCTTAGAAAAATCATCAACAAGTAGGGTTATCTCTTTTGACTCAGGGTCAAGTTTATACACCCCTTGAAAACTGAGTTCCTGATCGCGTGGCACCCCAAACCCCTCGCTGCGGCCGGAAGTCGGATCTGTGAAATAGATCATCCCATTCCGCTTGACCACGATGTCATTCGGGCTGTTCAGCTCTTTTCCATCGTAGTGGCTGGCTAAAACTTCATAGACATCGTTGGTGATATCGGTCCGCGTGACACGGCTGGTCGCATGTTCACAGGTAACAAATCGCCCTTGATGATCATACGCATTGCCGTTGGCCATGTAGCTATTGATGCGTCGTTTGTTCAACCCATGTTCTGGATGCCAGCTATAGAGCGAATTCCCCATGATGTCGCTAAAAAAGATCGAGCCATAAGCTGGGTGCCAGATAGGGCCTTCCAAAAAGTCAAAGCCAGTAACAACTTGTTCTATGCCAGCATCGACATCAATAATGTCGGTGAATGAAGGATGGGTGATGTCTACTTCAAGTTTTGCCATAATGTGAATACCGCCGTAGGGGTCGACGGGGTCGGGAAGTACTTACTCTCTTCGGAACCGAGTTGGATCCGACCCCGTCGACCCTTACACGAGGTTTATCATGCCCATAATTTATTGGTTGCGATTTCAGCACCTTGTGACAAAGCTTCTAATTTCGCCCAACAGATCGATGGATGGATCGCACCAAAACCAGCAAATGTGCCAAAGCCACAGTCAGTGCCTGCAATCACTCGGTCACGGCCGACGATGTTGGTGAAATTCATAATCCGTTGTGCGACCAATTCTGGATGCTCAACGAAGTTTGTGGTTGTGTCGATCACACCTGGTATCAGCACCTTGTCTTCAGGAATTTCGGCCGCTGCCCATACTTCCCACTCATGGGCATGGCGTGGATTCGAAGCCTCGAACTGCAACCCTTGGCAGTTAATCTTGAAAACAGTGTCCATAATCTTCTGCAACGGAATATCATGGTTGTGTGGCCCCTCGTAATTTCCCCAGCACAAGTGCATACGCACATCTTCGGCCGGGATATTTTGTAGCGCATGATTAAGCGCTTCCACCTGCATTTCTGCATTCCGAATAAACTCTTCGTCACTATCGTCTCTGAATTTGATGTGACGCCCCATCGCCAAGTCTGGACAGTCGACCTGAAGTGTTAGCCCGGCCGCATGGATCATTTCAAACTCAACTTTCATCACTTCTGCCAATGCTTCTAAGAATGATTCGTGGCTTTTGTAATATTCATTGGGTTGAAAGACTGCGATCACGCCCGGAGAGGCTGCGTTCATAAAGCCTTGATCGCTGCCGGCCGCAGCCATCGCCGCTTTCATATTGGCGATGTCTTTTTCAACCGGTGTCATGTCTTTGACCGTGACCGGGCCTACACAGACCGGCCGATGATATTTGGGGGTGCCGCCACCTTTTGCCAAGCGATCCCGATATTCAGGATAATCGTCGAGGTCTTTTGGGGTTGCCCGTGGAGGAGGCGTATCGCTAATTTCAAAACCGGTTAACCGATGGCGAATATAGGTGGCATAGCTGATCTTACTCATCTCGCCATCACTAGGAATATCGACCCCAGCATTTGTTTGCTTTTGCACAATATCCGCGACATTGCGAGCCATGATGGCATCGTATTCCGGCCGTTGTTCAGCCGTTAGCGTGCCCTGATCTTCGGCAAAAAGCATGTCCACTACTTCTTGTGGCCGTGGCATAGATCCGACGTGTGTTGTTTGAATTTTACTCATGGTTACTCTGAGTAAACCGATGTTCGATAGACCTGTGAATCAGTGCGTAACCAAACCTGCTTCACCGGTCTACCGAATATCGACCTACAAAATTAGGCGTTAAACATCTCGTCGAGCATCTTTTCATTTAGCTCATCGAAATTATCTGGCTTGATCATCCGACCATCTGCATCGGAGCTGAAGCCATTCTCGGCCGCTTTTTTAATGACTTTAGGCGACCAATAAGGATCTTTACCTTCAAATACCTCGTGCGGTTCCTGAACAGCAAAACACCATGCCGCTTCAGGCCCAATATTTTCAAAACCTCGCCATAAGCCAGGAGGGAAAGAGATAAAGTCACGAGCCCCAAGGAATACCTCTCCTTCGGGTTCACCTTCAGGATCATTGCCCCAATAAAAGCGCCATTCTCCTTCAAGGGGCAAAAATGCCTCGATATAATCATGGGTGTGATAAGCAGGGCCATTTCCATTTGGCATCGCTTTAAACATGCCGATCTGGAATTTATGTGGCTGACTCATCAACACTTCATAATCTGGGTTTTCAGCAGCGGTATCGCCAATGACAGCATAGTTAAGCCGGTGGTGGCCGGGCAACATACTATCGATAAACATGAGCGGAATCGCTTTTTCACGGGTGTAATCGCTGAAGCGTACAACGCGTGAAAGCATTTCTTCTTTTGATACTTTTGGATGGTTCATTAAGTGGTTGTCCTAAAATAGTTTTAAGTATTTTATTTGGGGTGGCTAGATCATCCAAAACCTATTGTGTGGGTTGTGGTATAGCTGAATTCACTATTTACTAAATTTTGCTTAATTAGGGTTCTATCCAACGATTCCTGCATACGTATGCAGGAATCTGGCGCATACCATAACCTAACTATAAAAGTGTGTCAAGCTGAAACTGAAGGCTTACTCAGATCATACACAAATCAACCGTATTTAGGCGTTGTTTTTCACCAACGGACAGACGTTTGCTCCCTCTCAAAAATCAAGGTGATGCGTGCAAACAGCTGTTTTTAGGCAGCAGATTCGGTTAATGCACAGGCCGACTGTAACAACTGATTACCGGCGTGGCCTCATACTTATCATGAACGCTGTCGCCCCTAAAACCAAGGCGAGTGTAAATAGCAGCACGATCATCCCATTTTCATTAGGTTCGCCGGTGTTGTAACCCAGCTGCCAAATCTGGTTTGATTGAACACTCGTAAAAGTCGCGCTCTCCCCATCGGGCCAAGTAACTGTCACCGACTCGATATCGGCCGTTCCTAAGCCAAAATGGAGCCGCATATCATTCCCTGCACCCAAACTACCTCCACTGGTAACCACCTGTAACTGCTCCATCCCATCGGTTGTTTTGACGACAACCTTACTGCCAACAGCATCACGGTTGATCGGCCCACCACCGGTCAGTTCAACGGTCAGCCAGTTGTGATCAGAAACCAACTCATTGTGGAAAAGCTGATAAGGTTCGTTCCAGTTGCTGACGACAAAATCGACCCGGCCGTCGTTGTCATAGTCGGCATAGGCGAACCCCATGCTCGGCCGCTCTTCTCCCTGCCAAATATCGGTAAAGGTGCCGTCGTGATTATTTTTAAATAGATAGTTTGGATGGGGGAAATGCATCCCTTCCGGTGGCAGATTGATCTCTCTTTGAATGAAACCGGTGGCGGATAGATAAATATCCTTCCAGCCATCATTGTCATAATCGAAGAAACTGGTGCCCCAGCCGACTGTGTCGGTCCAGCCAAAGTGAATCCCGGCCGCTTTCGCCTGATCAGCAAAAACCCCATCACGGTTTTCGAGCAGAGAGAATTTGTTGAGCATGTTTGAGAAATAGAAATCGATGTCTTTATCGTTGTCATAGTCGGCCGCGGCGATCCCCATCCCACTTAAAACAACATCAGCCCCTGTTTCGGCCGAAACATCGGTCCAACACCAGCCCGCACACCCTTCCCCGTCATTGCGGAACAGCACATTCCCGATAGGGTTCATGTACTCATCATTGATGATGTACAGATCAAGGTCGAGGTCCCCATCAAAATCGATAAAGGTGGCTGTAAAACCGGCCCCTAAAAGTTTTTCATAAACGAGGAGTTCAGATACATCGGTAAAGGTGCCATCCCCATTGTTGTGATAAAGCACATCTTGAAATTGGGTGAAGTCGATCGGATCACACAGCGGCTCACAGGTCCAATTGACGACATAAAGGTCTAGATACCCATCACTGTCATAATCGCCCCAAGTCGCGGTTTCGCCTGTCGCTGTCTCACCAACACCGGCTACGGCCGTCACATCTTCAAACCCTTCCCCGTTTAAATTGCGAAATAGCTTGTTTTCCCCTCTAGATAACACATAAAGATCGCGCCAGCCGTCATTGTCGTAGTCGGCCCAAACCGCGCCGCCACTTAAACGATCTGGCATCGACAGCTGATCGGCCAAAGGGGAGCGAGAAAAGGTGCCATCCCCATTGTTTTTATAAAGGGTATTCTCTGCAATATTGCCGGTTAAATACAGATCAACCCAACCATCTTTATCGTAGTCTGCCCACGCCTGACCCACACCCAAATAACCGTCTCCCCCTTTGCCATCCCAAAAAGCTTCGTGGGTCGTGTCGATTCCGCTAGCGACTGTAACATCGACAAATGGATGGGGAGTATCAGGCTCGTCTTGAGCAAAAAGGTGTGCAGGCAAATACAAGCTGATCAATAACAAACTGACGGTAAGTAAAATCGAGTTTCTGTTTTTTAGCATAGCTTTGGCTAAAGACTTTTCTTTTCTCAGAGAAAAGAAAAGTCTAAGAGGCGGATAATCGTTCAACAAGTGTGACTAACGCATTAATTTCCCCGACATTGCCGGGGAAAACGATATAGGGCAAACCGGGATAGCGACTTTCATCCCCCAACCACCAGACCGGTACACCGGGCAAGATCTGACCAGCAACATGTGCGCGTTTAACCTTTAACGCCAATGTCCCGATGTCGCTGGAGGTAATCCCCCCTTTTGCAACAATATAGCGAGGGGGAGCGCTGAGCCGCCGTACAATTTCGACCAAACTATCAGAAATGATCCGGCCGATGGCGAGGCCCGACTTACCGTTTTTTTCGCTGACCAGTTTTCGACTCGTATAGATCAATACATCTTCATTCTGGGTCAAGGCCCGATCGACCTCTGCAATGGTGTTGCTAATTTCTGCGGCCCGTTCAGTTACGTCGAGCAGCTTGGAGACATCAACTTCAAGAGCGAAGATATCAGTTTGGGCGAATAAGGCTGCAATCTGTTTTGACGTTTTCGGCACATAAGAGCCAGCAACGATCAAGCCGCCCCCTTGTTCTGACAGGTTCAAATCTTCGGCCGTCAGCAGCGGTTTAGTGGCTAGCCCCGCCCGTACTTGGACAAACGAAGCCGCGGTCCGATACATAAACCGTTTACCGGCCGTCTCCGCCTGCAGCAGCCCTAGCGTAAATACTTCCATATCTCGCATTGTGATCGAATTAACCACAACGACTTGGCTATCTTTCGCTTCAGCAAGGAGCGCAGCAACACGATCCGGGCCACCGGTGCGAATATCTTCTAGCGAGACAGACAGGATATCTTCAACTTTGATACGGTCGTTGGATTTTTCAGCTACCCATTCCTTTAGATTTGAACAGGTGTACCCAAACACGTCATCTTGTGCAAATGGGGTTTGAGCCACAGGCGTTAAGGTTTCACCTTCTAATACATAGTGGGTATCGTTGATGGTGAGTCGCCCACCTTCTAGAAAATAGGGGATCAGCAACAACCCATCGACCTGCTGCCCCAACACTTTAGTCAGCGTATCGGTTTCGGCCGGAAAATGACCGCGTAACGTTGAATCGCTTCGGCTAACCACAGAAAAATTCTGCCCCGTTTGCTGACTTGCAACGAGTAAACTTCGCCCGATTTCACGATTTAACGCAACCGCTTCGGATTCTGGGACACTGCGTGAATTGGTGAGGATGAAAAAAACCGGCGTTTTTCGTTTAAACTCAGTCGCTAAAGTATCGACAGACCAACTGGTCAGGACCGGCAGATCATAGACCGTTTGGGTACCGGTCGGATCGTCATCTAAAACAACCAACGTCCGGCCGTTCGCCTGGTTCTGCGCCTGAATTTGTAACATCAGGCTGTCAGGCCATTCGGCCGGAAGGGTTGAATTTAATTGGTCAATCTTCATTTGGTACTTGGGCGACTCATTCGCGTTGAATTTGTGCGAGGTCAAAGTTTGCCATGCGAATGAGATAGCCCCTACGAATCGTAAATCGAATTAATCCTTAAAAATTTGCTGCATCAGTTCAAACTCATTAAACATCATCCACTCCGCATGAATCTCTCCATTGCGAATATGATGCTGCGTGATGCCCCACATGCGAACCGGCCGATTGGTTGGCGGGCCGTAAATGCCCCATCCACCATGGTGACCTTTGATCGTCCAACGCATCGAAGTGATGTAGTCGTCTTTGTCGTTCCCCATCCAATAAATATCATCGATTTCGAACGCCAAGTCGGGGAACATCGCCAAGAATGAGAGAATGTACGATTGGAAAGCACCCCGGCCGTACATCTTTCGGCCGTTAGAGCTAAGGACGGTTAGGCTAGAATTATGGGATTGCTGAACAACGCTTAAATGTCGCCGATTCCAAATGTTGTGATAGGTTGTCTGGAGAAAATCAGGGATATCGAGGGTGTCTCCGGGATTGTATTTAAGCAGTTTAGGCTTGCCTTGCCCTAGCAACCTTTCCGGTTGCCCCGAACGGGGGTCTTGGAAGTCGATGTCTTTTCGATTATTGCCCGCTTCTCTCGCCTTTTCAACCAAGTCAAATCCCAATTGGCGGATGAGATGAGCATTATCATACAAAACCCACTCTTCAAAGATTTCGTTGTTCAGGGCGATGCAGTTAGCGATACACCACACTTCGATATTTCTTCCCGTTGGGGGACCAAAACGGCTAAACCCGGTATTGGTCCCTTTAATGACGGTTCGATGTGAGGTATGAAACCCAACTTCGTCATTACCGGCCCAAACGATTTCATCCGCATAAAGCCGAACATTGGGGAATGCGTTGACGGTATGAACTGTGTCGGCCACGATTTTGTCTCGGCCGTATTGCAGCCCCATCCCGTCCCAAACGCGAGAGTTATGGGCGTACGTATCATAAATGTAGCCGATGTCTTTTTCTTCCCAAATCTTATGGGTAATGCGCACAATATAATCGATGATGTCGACATAAGTGTCTTCAAACCCTTGCATCGGCTGACGGCGTTCTGTGCCTGGGTTAAATAGCTGTTGATCAGCATCTCCTTTGGCCCCTAACGAAATTGAATAGTCGCTTGGCATCGGCCGGGGTTCCCCTTTCGGCCGCATGACATGCGCTTTTGATTTTGTTGTTTTAACGTCTCTTGTTTTTGTCTCAGGTTGTTTTTCTTTTGTCATATTATTCTTTAGCTGACTAACACTTTTCTTGTCTTAAGAACAAGAAAAGTCTATTGATTGTAAGCAGCGATCTGTGCATAAACGGCCGTTTCATCAATGACCATGCACTCGTTTAAAATTTTTCCGTCTCGCAGCTCGAAATGTGAAATGCCTAATATCGCCAGTGGGCAACCGGTTGGTTCACCATATTTGCCATGGCCACTGAACGTCCCACCATAGCTCCAACGCAGTGCCACCCGAACCGGCCGGTCAGACACTTGTTTAACGATGACATGTTGTGGCTCTAAACGGCCATCTGGAATCGATGACAAAATACCGGTTAGGTGATCACCAGCGTGAGTGCGACCATGATGGATCAGGCCAGCTGGCCCTTCAAAGCGCAAAGCTCGATCATAGGCATCATCCATCACAGACAGATCTTTCCCATTCCAAATAGAGTCATAGACGGCGACAATCTTTTCACCTAAACGTTTGTCACCATCGATCACAAATCCATTTGGGGCTGACCAACGTGTGTGCATTTCTGCATTGCCAACCATGTATGGTTCAGGATTTTTAGCACCCATCGCCCGGCCGTGGGCCTCGATATCACCACCAAGCTGTCGAACGACACCGGCCGTATCTCTTAAGAGCCACTCTTCAACAATTTGGTTGTCTTTACACAAACAATCAGCGATGGCGAGCGCCGTAATCGGCCGACCTGAAGCTTTCCCAAAAGCCCCATTACCTAAATGAGTCGCCGTAGAACGCACCCGATGTGAAGATAAAAAAGAATCTCCTTTGTCACCGATGATCACATCTTCCCCGAACAGTTCACGATCGGGAAATTCATGCATCGTTTCAAGCGTGTGTTTGACGACGTCTTCAACACTGTTGGTGACCCCGTGGGGTGAACGGACCGGACCATCGGCCGCATACCAATCATGGATTCGGCCGATGCCTCGCTCTTCCCAGATTTTGTAGGTGATGTCGAGGATATATTGTTCCGGTGTTTTAAATTCACTAGAAAAGTTCTTCATGTCTAGCTATTAGCTGATAGCTGACAGCTAATGGCCAAAAGCCAAAAGCTACTTCACCGCACCCATCGTTAGCCCTGCCACAAAATATTTGCGGATGGTGAGCGCCAGTATAAACATCGGTATCATGATGATCATGCTGGCGGCCGAGAGTTTTTCCCACGGTATTCCGTCGATCTCGTTGAGGGCCAGTAGCCCCACCATCATCGGCCGGGCACGATTCGACGTCGTCATAATGAACGCGAACAGAAACTCATTCCATGAACCGACAAAAGTAAAGACGGTTGCCACAATTACACCAGGCATAATCAACGGTAACGTCACGTAGCGCAGCGTTTGAAACTCTGTACATCCATCCACCAAGGCGGCTTGCTCAATCTCTTCAGGCAACGAATCGATAAACCCTTTTACCAGCCAAATCGCAAATGGGATCGAAATCGTCAAATGCATAATAATCAGACCGGTGCGGGTATCGAGCAGGCCAAAATTTCGAAACTGAATAAAGTAAGGGAGCAAAACAACCGTGGCCGGTAAAAATTGGGCTGAAAGCACAAGCACCAACAGCAGGTTTTGCCCGCGAAACTTATATCGTGAGAAAGCATAGGCGGCCATCACCGCCAGCGGGACACCAATCAGCACGGTTGTGACCGACACAATCACACTGTTCATGATAAGCGGTGCAAAATCGTAAGGGTTGCCATCAAACAAAATCCTAAAGTTATTTAGGGTCGGCTCAAAAAAGATTTTGGTTGAATAGGCGTCCCGATTGTTCTTAAATGCGGTTAGTGCCATCCAAAAGATAGGAAATGTCACAAAGTAGAGGATAAATAACACCCCAATGACTCGCAAAACGGCGAAGATTCGTTGCATTGGTGTTTTGATCATGATTCATTCCCCCCTAAAAGTGAGCGCACATAAAAGAACGCGGCGATTAACATCAAAATGAGCAATAGGTAGCCCAGAGCAGAGGCGTAACCGAAATCAAAAAATTTAAAGCCGTTTAAGTAGACAAAATAGTTTAGCGCTTGGGTCGCATCTCCGGGGCCACCACCGGTCATTGTCACAATTTGATCAAAGATTTTGAGCGAGAAAATGATGCGAAGCAGTGTCACAAGCAAAATGATCGGGCTCAATAACGGTAACGTGATTCTCCAAAAGACCTGCCATTCATTGGCACCATCTAACGATGCAGCTTCGGTGATTTCTGGATTAATTGTGCCTAATCCCCCGATAAACATTAAGGCAACCAAGGGTGACCATCCCCAAACTTCCGTAATTGCGAGCATGATCAAAGCCCATAATGGATCTGCGAGCCAATTGATGTCGGCCATAAAAGGGAAAACGGTATCAACGATTTTATCGAATGCGCCATATTGCGGATTGAGCATAAACTTCCATGAAAATCCGCGTAGGGCGGGTGAAACCGCAAAGGGAAGGATCATGAGCGTTTTGGTAATCGTGTTTAGCCAGTTTTTGCGTTGTAACAAAAGCGCCATTAACAGCCCTAAAACAATCGACATCGAAACTGAAATGACAATATATTTAATGGTCACGATGAAGCTGTTTAAAAATCGCTCATCCTGAAACGCTCTGACATAATTATCAAACCCAACAAAATCTTGCGGAACCAATGATCTTGACAAACGCCAATCTCGAAAGCTGGTTACAAGTGCAAAGTACATCGGGTAGAGTGATGCAGCTAATGTCACGACCACGGCCGGACCTAGCATCACATACTTGGCATATTTCCCACGATCCATACGAACCTCATCCTTTTTTATAGTCGGTTATCAGTCGGCAACCATGCGTGTTTCAACTCGCTTGCATTGATGGATTTAAAATAAGAGGAACAGGTATAGCCACGACATTTTGAGGAAGTTTATCCATCATTCACCCTAGTCGCGACACTTAACCTTTGCACAGGCGGGGCGGATTGGCATGAACCAATCGCAAGATACCGATAACTCTATTGAGGAAAGAAAAAGGTGAGGGGTCGAACTGACCCCTCACCTATGTTTGGCTCACTAACTTTGACTATTGGTCTTTGTAATAGCCAGACCGTTCCATCACAGCTTCAACATCGGCCGCTGCCTCGTCTAGTGTAGATTGAGCATCTGCACCTAGGACGATTTCATTGATAGCGGTCTCCATGATTGAAGATACTTCTGCCCATTCTGGAATCAATGGCATGAGGCGCGAGTTTTCCAAACCTGGGGCCGCAGCCGCATGGATACCACCATTCACTTCATTGACTTCAGGGTCAGTAATGACTGATGTATGTGAGGCCACAACGGTGTTCGTAGCTGGGTCACTCTTGTCCATCACAACCGCTTTATCACGTGCCGGATGAGAAATGAACTTGATCCATTCCCAAGCCGCATCTTGGTTACGTGAGAAAGAAGAAATGCCCACAGGAATTGAAAGAGCGAATCCTGTTGGATCTTTGCCTTCAACCGCTGGCAGTGCCGCGTGCTGCATATTGCCTACAACACCTTCGACTGAAACCTCAGGGTTGCTGAAGCCGCCTGCAAAGTGCCACCAACCAACGATCATTGCAGATTCACCTTGTTGAACAGAGCCACGAGCATCAGCTTCGTTGTTGTTAAACTGAGCCTCTGGGCCGATTTCAGCAAGTGACGCGTAGAGGTTTGCTGCATCAACACCCGCTTGGCTGTTGAATGTTGGGCGATAGTTATCGTCAAAGATATCACCACCGTTACCCCAAAGCATGAGTGCGTAAACAAACAAGTTCTGTGCAGACCCGACGCCGTAGTAGTTAGATAATCCGGCCATGTCTGTTTCAGCTTGGATGGTACGTCCAGCCTCTAGCACTTCGGTCCATGTTGTTGGTGCTTCTAATCCCAAGTCGTCAAAAACGTCTTGGCGATAAAAGGTCACAAAAGCATGGGTCCGAACAGGAATCCCGTAAATGTGATCATTAAAGGTTCCAGCTTCCAAGAAGGCAGGTGGATAGTCGTCCATGTAATCGATACCGTCCCGCTCAATAAGTGGTTCAAGTGGTTGGAGTGTGTTCGAGAATGATGGACCCCAAGAATCTGGCCAAACAACAGCGTCAAATGCGCCGGTTCCGGCGATTGATTCCGTCACGATACGTTCTTGGAAAGATCCCCAAGGTTCGTTAGCAAATTCAACACTAATCCCGGTTAGCTCTGTAAATTCGTCAACGCTCTTTTGCCAAGCTGCAAATTGACCCGCAGTTGGGCAGCAAATTAAGAAGTTAACCGTTGTGCCGTCATATGGCTTTCCGGGGGTTAAGTTGTAAGGAACCGCGTCTGGCTCTTCAGCCATCGCTTCGACTTCTACCTCAACAATTTTTTCGACTTCAACTTCTTTGATGACTTCGACTTCTTTAACAACTTCCTTTTCAACTTCGACAATCTTTTCGACTTCGACAGGAACCTCTTTGATCACCTCAACAGTTTGAGGTTGACAAGCTGCTAAAACAAGCAAACCTGTCAATAGAGCGAAAATCGATGCAAATTTTTTAATCTTCACAGTGTTCTTCTCCTTTTTAATTTTATGGGGTAAATAAGGCCGTGTGTTCCACGACTGAATTAAAAACAACTGAATTACGTCAAATTTGGGAAGGTGAAAATTTGAAAAATTGACGTAGTTGAAAACATTTCTCAAAAATTATTTTGTCAGATCGGTAAGTTGTTGATGAACTCGTAGATTCATCAACAACCGTCTAATCTAGACAGATTTAGGGCCTTGTTTACACCCTGCTAATACTTTTCTACATCACTTTGCATAGGTATGCAAATGCAATTGGCTCCGAAATCGATTTCGAATTTTCGATCTCTTGCATACGTATGCTAACTTTAGGTCTCCCGAAATCGATTTCGGAATATCGCCTTTTACATGCCTTGAGGGGCGATTTTTCAGTTATCTACGAAAAGATAAAAAGAAATTCAAATTCTATACTTTCAGCTTAATTTCCCAATTTGGTCTGCGGGCAAAAAAGACTCGGCTTGATGATGCCAAATCCAACGTTTTCGCCCCGCCATTCCTGACTCTAAATTTTCTGTCTCGTAAACAATCTCATCATTGAAATAAGAAAAACCAAAAATGTGAAATACGCTTTTGACTGTGCCTGTTGCTCATTTTTCCCAAATTTAGTTTGATAGCAGGCTAAGGCAAAGCCGGCCGCAGAAAAATCGATGGCAACGAATATGCAAGCAAAAAAATGACTGGTGCTCAGTTCAAAGAGCACATCGTGAGTTCTAGAAAAAAAGGTGGGGCTCCGCTGAGATTTAGTTTGTCAAAGTTGCCTTTTCCTGAACGCCAAACTTGACGTTCACAACAAGTTGAAATAAACTGTCGCAAATTTGCATACGTATGCATGCTTGGCAACTTTCTATGACAAACAACCATCAGCTCATTTTCATGCCTTCCGGCCGGCGGGGCCAAATTGAAGAAGGCACACCTATTTTGGAGGCCGCACGTCAGCTTGGCGTCGCGATTGAAAGCATTTGTGGCGGCCATATGGCTTGCAACAAATGTCGCGTGCAAATCGAGGACGGAGCGTTTACAAAACACGGCATTACGTCTAAAAATGAGCATGCATCAGCACCCAGTGATCAAGAAACGGAACTCTTAAATAAGCTCAAAAGCCCCGACCATCGACTCTCTTGCGTGGCTTGCGTTGAAGGGGACATGTTGGTTTTTGTACCAGAGGAAAGTCGGGGGCAAAAGCAGGTCATTCGCAAGTCGGCCCGCGAACGTAAAATCGATATTCACCCAGCGATTCGAAAGGTGTATGTCGAGGTAGAAAAACCAAGCTTGGGCGAACATCGTGGGGACTGGGGCAGACTACAAGCCGCCTTGGAAAAAGAATGGAATTTAACCGATTTAGAAATTGACCTACGTGTTTTACGCCAATTGCAGCCTCGCTTGCGCAAAGGAAAGTGGGGGGTAACCGTCACGGTCTGGCAAGAAAAGCAGGTGATCGATGTGCAATCTGGCTACACCGAGGGAACGTATGGATTGGCCGTCGACATCGGCAGCACAACGGTTGCCGGTTATTTATGCGATCTGCGCACAGGGGAAGTTCTAGCAACAGAATCTGTGATGAACCCCCAAATCACCTATGGTGAAGATTTAATGAGCCGTATCTCTTATTCGATTGAACATGGGGATGGGCTGAACAAGATGCATAAAGCCATCATCGGTGCGCTTAACAAACTGGCGACCAACGCCGCAAACGGGGCCGGGCTTTCCCCCCGTGACATCCACGAGGCGGTTATGGTGGGCAATACAACGATGGTCGCCATTCTGCTGGGCATTCACCCGATCGAATTGGGTGGTGCGCCGTTCGCCCTCGCCAATCGAGACATGATGGATTGGCGCGCAGCCGAGATGGGAATACGATTGCATCCAGGGGCGTTCATCCATCTGCTACCGGCCGAAGCCGGCCATGTGGGGGCCGACAATGTCGGGGCGCTGATTGCAGAAGAACCCTACAAAAATGATGAGATCACCCTGATGGTTGATGTCGGGACCAATGCTGAAATTATTTTGGGGAACAAAGATTGGATGTTCAGCGCGTCTAGCCCCACCGGCCCCGCATTTGAAGGGGCACAAATCGAGCACGGGATGCGTGCCGCCCCTGGTGCCATCGAGCGGGTCAGAATTGATCCGGTCACCCGGGCACCCCGTTTCCGTGTAATTGGCGAAGAACGCTGGTCAAACGAGTGGGATTTTAGCTCGAGCACCCCCATCGAAGAGCAACCCAATCAAATGGCGGCCGGCATTTGCGGTTCTGGCATTATCGAAGTGGTGGCTGAGTTATTTCTTGCCGGAATTTTATTAAGCGACGGCCGGTTTGACCCCGCTTGTACCGGTCCACATGTCGTTTGGGATGGTTCTAAAGGGAAATACATGCTTGCCACAGAGCTTGAAACAACCAACGGCAAGCCGCTGTTTATCACGCAAAACGATGTGCGCAATATCCAGTTGGGTAAGTCGGCCCTCTATGCCGGTGCGAAGCTGCTTATGAAAAAGGCTGAGATCAAAACCGTGGACAAAGTCATTCTAGCCGGGGCGTTTGGAAGCTACATCGATACAAAACATGCGATGGTTTTGGGGCTTATCCCTGACTGTCAATTAGACAAAGTAGTAGCGGTGGGTAACGCGGCCGGTGACGGCGCCCGAATCGCCCTACTCAATCGCAAAAAACGTGACGAAGCCCAGAGATTGGTGGAATGGGTCACCTATGTTGAAACGGCCATAGACCCTGACTTTCAAGATGAATTTGTCGATGCGATCGCCATTCCCCATGCAACTGATCCATACCCGCATTTGGCCGATATCCTGCCAAAACCGGCCGTTTCATCAAACGGCACATCCGAGAAAAAACCGCGTATTGCTCGTAGACCACGCCGAAAAAGAAGCGATCAGCCGGTTGGCTAATCAACCTGCGTGGCTTTCAGCAATGCAGCACGTTCGCCGTGCCCCTTTATTCGAAACCTGAGCCAAATTACAAATCGGCCGTAACGCTGACAAATTGTTTGGCTAAATAAATAAGGAAAAATCATGAATAGACGAGAACGTTATAAAAAGATCACTAGCTTCCAAGAAGCGGACAGAGTTCCGGTCGATTTGGGGAGCCACGTGGCATCGATCCATACATGGACGTACGACAAAATCGCCAAGCAAAATCCAGAATGGGATCTAAAAAACACCAATCTGATTTTAGACCGCATGGTACAAAATTCGATTCCAGACGACCGTTTGCTAGACCGTTTGGGGGTTGATTTTCGCTGGATTGCGCCCCACTGGATCGATGTTACCGATGTTGAAGAAGGGATTTATCAAGACATGTGGGGCATCCATTGGCAGTACATGCTCGATGCGTATAGTGTGCATCATTCCCCGTTAAGAACGGCAAAAACGGCGGCCGACATTGCAAATCACCCTTGGCCTGATACCGACCATCCGGACCTATTCACCGGACTAGAAGAACGAGCCAAAGCGCTATATGAAAACACTGACTATATTTTGGTCGCAGACTCGATTAAAGGTGGTTTATTGACCAAAGCGCTGCAAATTCGTGGTTACGAGTTTTTCTTCGCTGATATGGCTAATAATATTCCATTTGCAGAAGCGTTGCTCGACAAACTTTTAGACGTCTACAAAGAATTTTGGGGCAATTTCTTAAAACGAGTTGGCCCCTACGTTGAAACAGTCTACTTCACAGATGATATCGGTGGTCAATCATCACTCATGATTTCACCATCGACCTTCCGCACCCTAATTAAACCCCGGCTAGCAAGTTTAATTGACCACATCAAAAGCTGTGCTGATGTGAAGTTCATGTATCACACAGATGGAACGATCACCCCGGTTTTAGACGACATTGTCGAAATGGGCGTTGATATTTTGAATCCGATTCAAACGTCTGCGATGAACATGGACACGGCTGCGTTAAAAGAGCAGTATCACGGGAAATTGTGCTTTCACGGTGCCATCGACGTACAACAAATGCTCCCATTTTCTTCACCCGAAGAAGTGCGTTATGACGTGGCGAAACGTCTTTATGATTTAGGTCGCGGGGGTGGATACATTTTCGCTCCATGCCACAACATCGGCTCTGATGTGCCGGTAGAAAATGTTTTTGCCATGTACGATGCGGCTAAAGAGCTTGGCGCTTATCCGCTAGAAAAAGCGGCCGAAGTTTTGCGTGATGAAGATAAACAAGGGGCGCAAATTTTCTTGGAGCAAGCACCAAAAAATGCTGGCAAAGTTGTAAAACGGTCACGGCGGCCCCGTAGCGGGTAGATCAGTATTCAGTAGGTCAGTGGCCCAGCTTGCTGGGCTAGGCTGAACTGCTGACAAGCTAAATAATGAGTAACGAACGTATTGATGAAATTCTTGATGGTTTATACGACCATACGATTGATGGTGAGACAGAACCGGTTATAGCCTTAACGAATGAGGGTCTAGAATTAGGGATGTCTCCACTATCAATTTTGTTTGATGGCTTAATTCCCGCTCTAGAAGAGGTCGGCCGATTATTTGAAGAAGGGACATTCTTTGTGCCCGAAATGCTAATTGCAGCACAAGCGATGCAGGGTGCCATGAAAATTTTACGGCCGCTAATCGCTGAAACCGGTGCAAAGCCGGTAGGTAAATTTGTGATGGGCACAGTTAAAGGTGACATTCATGATATCGGCAAAAACCTGTGCAACGTCATGCTCGAAGGTGCTGGCTTCGAGGTAACCGATTTAGGTGTAAATGTCGCTGAACAGACCTTTGTAGACGCGGTCATGGAGATCAAACCGGACGCGGTTGGCATGAGTGCATTTTTAACCACAACGATGCCGATGTTCATTCCGACAATCGAAGCACTTAAAGAAGCTGGTTTACGGGATGATGTGATTGTTTTTGTCGGTGGTGCCCCAGTGACCCAAGAATATTGCGATCATGTAGGTGCAGATGGCTATGCGCCCAATGCCAGTGTGCTTGTACGCTTGCTTAAAGAAAAAATGGGAATCACTTAATAGGTTTTCGATTGTGGATTGACGATTTACGAGGCGACATAATCAACAATCGTGATCAGTAAATCTTATAGTTCGCTGAATTTAAAAGGAGATTAAAACAATGATTAACATTGGCAGATTACATCATGTCAGTATTTGTATCAATGATCTAGAAGCCACGCGCCATTTTTATATGGACGTCTTGGGTATGGATGATGCTCAACGGCCAAATTCGTTTAATTTTCCAGGGCAATGGTTTAACAAAAACGGGTATGAAATCCACACGATCTTTAAAGAGGCCGCAGGGCAAGTTTCTGGTGATGCTGAAAACATTATCAAACCCGGCCGCGACATCACGTTTGCCCGCCATTTGTGCTTCAGCGTAGACAGTGTTGAAGGTACTGTTCAAACCCTTAAAGAACACGGTGTGGAATTAATTGAAGGGCCCCGTGACAGGGGAGACGGCGCAACCCAGATGTATATTTACGACCCGGATGGCCATATGGTTGAACTCGTTTATGAACCATGGGATTGGGAGTAAGTCCGATTCTTTAGTATACTCAACTCGATTTACAAAATAGAAATTATTTATAAGAAGTGGCTGATGACGGTTAAACAACGGTTATCAGTCACTTGTTATGTAAAAGCAGATCATTGTGAAACGAGTCAGTTCAGTCGATGTTGCCAAATTAGCCGGGGTCTCTCAATCCAGTGTATCGCGGGTTTTTTCGCCAAACGCAAAAGTTTCAGCGGAAAAGCGGGAACGCATTCTCGAAGCTGCCCGTCAGTTGGGGTATAAGCCTAACGTATTGGCTCGGAGCCTAATCACCCAATCAACCAACCTTATTGGAATCGTCATCGCCGATGTCGCGAGTCTATTCTATGCAAACTTTTTAAGTGCTCTATCTAGTCAGCTGCGCGATCTAGGAAAGCAGGTCATTCTTTTTAATGTCGGCCTCGATCAAACGGCCGACGATGTATTGCCAACGCTTCTAGAATATCGAGTCGATGCGCTGATTATTGCAGCGACCACACTTTCGGCCGACATGGCTGCAGAGTGTGCGCAACAGGGGACCCCTGTGATCCTGTTCAATCGTGAAGTAGAACTTGATCAAGTTAGTGCCATCTGCATTGACAACGAAGACGGTGGGCGTCAGATCGCAAATCTTTTTCTCGAAAATCAACATCGCCGATATGCTTATATTGCCGGTATCGAAAGCACTCAAACCAACCAGCTGCGCGAAAAAGGGTTTATGGACCGTTTGCTGGAAAGCGGTATTGATGCAAACATGATCTTACGCGAGCAAGGTGATTACAGCTATGACTCCGGTTTTGCAGCTGCCACTCGGCTTTTACAAGCAGACAATCGGCCGGATGCGATATTTTGCGCCAGTGACCCGATGGCGTTTGGTGTCGTTGATGCCGCTCGTGCACTTGGCTTTTCTATTCCAAACGACCTCTCTGTCGCAGGTTTCGACAATGTGCCTCAGGCCGAATGGCACACGTACCAGCTAACAACCATCGCACAACCACTTGATTCACTTTTAGATGCGACAATAAACGTATTAACCGAACGTCTAAAAGGCAATGAATCATCTAAATCAAAGATCGACCTTTTTGTCGGAGAGCTGCGTATTCGCAATTCGGTCCGGCTAAAATAAATTGTTTTAACCTCGAAATTTGCATGCCGAACTAGCGTCTAGCAGAGCAACTTTTGACAATATTAAATTTTCATATACACTTTACGAAATCGATTTCGTAAATCGGTCCATTAACTTCCCGAATGCTATGTCAGTAACGATTGAAGACATATCCAAAAAGCTAAACCTTTCGACTTCTACCGTTTCTAAGGCGTTGAATGGATACAAAGATGTATCTGAAAAAACGCGAGAACTGGTGAGAGGCACGGCTAAAGAGCTTGGCTATCATCCAAGTGCGGCGGCCCGAAATTTACGGCGCCAAAGAACGGATAAAATCGGATTTATCTTCAATAACTCCGTTATGTACATTAGCGACTATTTTGCGGAAGTAATCGTAGGAGCCACAACTGCAGCAGAAGCGGCCGGGCACAACATCGTCCTCTACATCGGTGAAGCCGGCTCACCCGACAGTTTACTCAAATTAATTCGCGCCAAAGAAGTTGACGGCTTTGTCTTTGTTTGGAACCACGTACCAGCAAACATCGTTGAAATGCTTCTGGAAGAAAGAACACCTTTTATTGTGTTAGGACGGCGTGTTGGCCATCCTCAAGCATCGTGGATCGCCCCCGACAACTACAATGGGGCTTATGCGCTCATGCAGCATCTGTATGATTTAGGCCATCGTCGCATCGGCTTTACGACCCGACCATCAATGGGGCGCACCAATGATGATCGATTCAATGCCTATAAAGACTTTCTGATTCAGAATGGTATCCAAGTGGATCCAGACTTAATCGTCGAAACAAGACTTGAACCGTTAAGTGGGTATCACGCGGGCCATCAGCTGCTAGATCTAGCAAAACCGCCCACCGCCATTTTCGCGTTCCATGATTATGTCGCTGTTGATGCACAAAAAGCGATCTTAGAACGAGGGCTTTCGATGCCTGATGATATCGCGCTAGTCGGTTTTGACGGGTTGAGCGTGGGAAGGTTCGCTGCGCCACCGATTACAACTGCGATTCAACCGTTAGCCGATATCGGCCGCGAATCGGTTGCAACATTGCTCAAGCGTATCGAAAACAATAGTTTGCCCCCAATTCAAAAAACATTGCCTGTAACTTTAGAATTTAGGCGATCAACTGCAAAAAACTAATTCGAACTCCATGTGAGTTTTTAAAGGATAATGTATGTCCAAAACTAAGAAAGACACAACACAAAGCCATGGTTCAGCCAATGGAGACTCCCCAGCAAACACAAATGATTTAACGCTGCACAGCCGGGGAAATCTAACCAATATTTTGGGCTTGGATCATCAAACCGATAAACCTGCGATGAAAGGATTTGATCCGAAATTCCGGGACATTGTTGATTACATCATCAAAATTACCCACGAAATTTGGGAAGAGCGCGCAGTTGGGACCCTTTATGACTATTATGCAACGGCGATGATCATCCATACATCAGATGGAGACATTGTCGGCCGTGATAAAGTCATCGAAGGAACGATACAAACCCTAGCCGCTTATCCTGACCGTCGTTTGTATGGTGATGAGGTTATTTGGTCTGGCAATGATGAGGACGGATGGTTCTCGTCCCACCGGCTGATTCATGAAGGGCACAACTGGGGTCCATCTATTTATGGACCTGCAACCGGCAAAAAAGTGACTTACCGGGCAATCGCTGACTGCGCCGTAAAAAACAATGTGATCTATGAAGAATGGTTGGTCCGTGACGAACTGGCTTTGATTTCTCAATTGGGGCTGAACGGTTTTGAAGTCGCTAAACATTTAGCTGCAAAAGACCAACGTTCTGGCCCCAGCATTATCGTGCCTAGCGAAACAGACCGGCTTCGTGGCCAAAAGCCCCCAAAAGCACCCGCCCCATTTAGTTCTGAAAACTTTACTGTTGAACAGCTAGTCAAAACCAGTATTCACGAGATTTGGAATTGGCGCATGTTTAATAAGGTTGCAGACTATTACACTGAAAACTATATTTGTGAAGGAGCTTCCGGCCGTCATTTGTATGGCCAGAACGCATACGTCAACTACATCTTGTCCTTGATGGCACCATTCCCCGATCTATCAATTCAAGTTGATCACCACTGCTCACTCCAGCAAGATGAACGCACCCATCGGTCCGCAACACGTTGGACCATGCGAGGAACTCACAAAGGACCTGGCATTTATGGCGAACCCACAGGCAAACAGATTGAGATCATGGGTGTAACCCATCACTTGATCGTCGATGGCAAATTTGCCCAAGAGTGGACCGTGTTTGATGAATTGGTATTGCTCAAACAAATCGCCAATCCAACCCGCATTGATGATTACTCCGCCCCGTTTTAAACACAAAAGGCTGCGTAATTAAC
>JAHDEB010000079.1 GCA_020629055.1 Chloroflexota bacterium | reverse complement strand
GGCAACTGGGAGCGCATGAGCGATATTTTTCGCGGTTACGGGCCGCTGTTGCGCAACTGGTTTGATGGGGATGAGGTGCCGGCCATTATCGGCTGGATGGCGGCCCAGTCTGGCCCCCCACCTTCAGAACCCCTTTCAGGCCCATTTGCCCTATGGCACCCGATGTATCACGAGAGCGGGATGAAACGGCCGAAAGGTGGGTCAGGGATGTTAACGCAGGCGTTGGCTAAAATGGTCGAGGCACACGGCGGTACGATTTTAACCAGCAGCCCGGCCGAAAAGATCTTGTTAGAAAACGGTAAAGCGGCCGGAGTTCAGTTCACCAACATCGAAACAGGCATCACTCAAACCGCCACCGCCAAAACAATTGTGTCAGGCGCCCACATCCATACCACCATGGCGATGCTAGAAGCGGACGATATGCCGCAACCGCAACGCAACCTGCTCAACAACAGCCGCATCGGCAACGGCTTTGGCATGATTTTGCGCTGCGCGATGGATGAGCTACCGAACTACACCGCGACCAACACGCCGAAAGGGGTTGCTGGGGAAGAACATACGGCGATGCAGTTTATCTGTCCCTCGCTCGATTATTTAGAAGCATCTTTTGGAGATTATTTGGCCAAACGGCCATCTGAAAACCCGGCCCTCATCGCCATGACCTTTTCGACCACCGATCCCACACTGGCCCCGCCGGACAAACACACGATGTTTTTGTGGGGGCAATATTATCCGTATGAACTGGCATCTAAAGAAAATTGGGAGGAGATCGCTGAGCAAGAAGCGGAAAAAATGCTCAATACGTTAGGCGCGTATGCCCCCAATGTGAAGTCGGCCGTCATCGACAAACTGGTCGAAACACCGTTATTTTTAGAGCAAGAGCTGGGGCTGTTACAGGGGAACGTAATGCATTTAGAAATGTCGATCGACCAGATGTTTATGTTGCGCCCTGCGCTCACCGTATCCCAATACAAAACCCCGATTAAAGGGCTGTATTTAACCGGGGCATCGACCCATCCAGGAGGCGGCATTATGGGCGCGGCCGGGCGTAATGCGGCCCATGTTATTTTAAAAGACGGCCGACGCTGGTTTTAATCACGCACTTACGTTACGCGCTTGTTCGTTGTCCGTTGTTTATTGCCCATTGACGGCAGATTGCTAATCAACAACGCAAAAAGCTCGCTAAGAAAAGATTTACTCTCGGCGAGCTTTTTGTGTGTAGCTCAAAATTCTTACTAGGCATGGGCAATGTGCAGCGCACAATCCCCAATGATTAACGAGAAGACATCAGACCCTCAAAGCGTTGATCTTGACGAATAAAATCAAAATCTGGGTCTCGGCGGATCCAGTCTGGCTGAATTTCACGCAGGTGCAACCCACGGCGCAACAGCTTAATAGCGGCCGGCACATTGCCCGCAATCGACTCTAAACAGGCTCGATTATAGTAACTGGTGGTCGGGATCAGATCCAAGGCGATATGGTAAGCCTCTTCGTACTTTTGCTGCCACCCCTGTTTACGATACAAACCGGCCAAACGAGCATGCGAAACACCATCGGCCGGGTCTAGTTCAACCGCTCGGTGATACAGGGCGATCGCCTTCTCGGTATCCCGTTTTTCATGGAACACATCGGCCAAACCACCATATCCACCCGCCAGCTGCGTATCTAATTTAATCGCTCGGCGATACGACTGCATCGCCTTTTCAAATTCACCTTCTTCACGATAAACATCGCCTAGGGCAGCATGGGCTTCTGCAAAAGATGAATCGATTAAGATCGCATTCAAGAACGCTTTTTCAGCCCGATCTTGGCGATTGATGTACATAAACGTACGGCCCAGATTGAAATATACTTCGGCCGTCTGCCACTTTAGCAGAACCGCCCGCTCATACGCCCCGATGGCATCATTAAACCGTTCTTCGCGCACCAGCAGGTGGCCGCGTGCCATTTCAGCCTCTCCGTATTTACCATCCAATCGGCGGGCTTGATCTAAATCTTTAATCGCCCCATTGCTATCCATCAACTGCAGTAGGGCCAATCCACGACCGGTAAAAATTGAGGCACGATTTCGCTTTGTGCTTGGGGCTTCTTGGTCTAAAGCCAGCGCTTTATCAAACAATTGCAGCGCTCGTTCCGGCTTGTCTAATTTGATATGTGCACGCCCCAGCCCGTTGTACAGCTGAGCATCGCTAGGCATTAGCTTTAAGGCTTTTGCAAATGTCTCGGCCGACTCATTCACATTGCCACGTTCTAATTGTGCCCATGCCAACCCGCTCAAAGAATCCGCTTCAGCCTCTCCACCTTCTACCGCATGTTGGTAGGCCATGACGGCCGAGTCATACATCGACCGCTGGCTGTAAAGTTGCCCCAGCAACCGATGAACGTCTGGGTGGGCTTTCGGCCGTTTGGCCAGCTTCTCTAAAATCTCAATGGCGGGATCATTATTCTCTTGTGTTGCATACATGCGTCCCAATCGGAGCAAAATGCCATCATCTTCCGGTGCCAACATGCGGGCCTGTTCGTATAAATCTAACGCTTGATCTTCTTGTCCACGCGAACGTGCCACATCCCCCAACCCGGTAAACGCGGCCGGTTCATCAGGGTCCACCTCTAGCGCGGTATGGAAAACGGCCAACGCTTCTTCCGGCCGATTCAACTTTTCTAGCGCAAATCCTAAGCCGGTAAACGCCCGAGCATAATGAGGCGAAATCTGAATCGCTTTTCGGAAAAAGCCTACCGCTTGGTTGGCATTATTATCTAACAAGGCGACATCACCCAGCCCGATTTGAACCAATACCCGCTGCTCGGGGGTACGCAGCGCCTGTCGCTCTTCAGGGCGCAAATGATGTCGCTCTGAGAAATCATGCAGCAATGAAGCCGCCTTCTTATACGATGTCAACGCCTCGGCCGTGTCACCTTCGTCTAACCACGCACGCCCTAAACCGGTCAGTGCAGGGACCCATGTCGGGCCGGTTTTTAAAGCCCGATTGAAAAGCGTGATCGCTTGCCCCGGCTCCCCTTTCTTGCGCACAATTTCACCCAATCCGGTTAAAGCCTGTGGATGATTAGGGGCAAATTCTAACGCCCGTTTAAAGGCGGTGGCGGCTTCACCTTCGTCCCCCTTGCGGGCGTAAATTTCACCTAATCCGATATGGGCTGGAGCAAACCGTTCATCGTGGAACAGCGCTTCAGCATACACGCCACTGGCGGCATCCAGCTCACCTTCGTTTTGTTGAATACGGGCCAAGCCAGACAAGGCGGCCGCCCGATCACCGACATCGAGCTGGGGCAAGGCCAAGGCGGATCGAAACGCTTGACGTGCCGGTTCAAAGTGGCCTAAGAAATCAAATACATCTCCCAATCCGATCCAGCCGCTGGCAAGCCCTCGGTCGAGTTTTAAACCACGTCGATAAGCGGCCGACGCTTCTTCTAGATGCCCCAGCTGCTGTTGAATGCGCCCCATTTCAATGTAATGTGTGGCGATTTGCGGCTCTAATTTAATCAAGCGACGGATGATGTTCAAAGCCCCTTCCCATTGCTCGTCGGCCGCATACGCCTGCACTAGCTCTGACTGGGCCATCAAATGGTTTGGCTCCAGCTTGAGCGCATGTTTTAAATGGGTCAGGCTTTCCTTTAATTCGCCCAACCGTCGGGTAATCCGACCCAAGCCGGTCCAGCTAGAAGCATCTTCAGGGTCACTTTCTACCGCCGTTTGGTAGGCAACTTTCGCATCTGCAAATTGTTTTTGCTGCACCAGAATATCGCCCAGCCGTCTTTGGGCTTCACCCCATTCCGGCATGATACGAACCGCTTCTCGGAACATTTCAAGCGCCTGCAGCCGCTTGCCCTGACGGACCAAAACTTCGCCCAGCCCCTTTAACGCCCTTGCATTGTCTGGCTGCAAACGCAAGGCCGCTTTCCAGCCGTCTAAACTTTTGGTCAAATCATTTTGGGCCAACGCCACTTTAGCCAGCCCGATATACGCCTCTGTCTCGTCAGGGGCATCATCAAGCAGCATCTGGTAGGTCAGACGAGCTTCTTCAAACTGGGATGACTGCAAAAATTCTTGCCCTAGCGAAATCGCAATTTGTGGATCAGACCCTTCTTTGTTGTCCAATCGCTTCGCTTTTTCTAGATATTTTAATGACTCGTCATGTTTCGATTCAGCCTGATAGGTTAACCCCATCCCTAAATGGGCCCGCATATTGTTCGGCTCTAGCTGCATCGCTTTTTCATAATATCGTCGAGCGTTGTTTAGCGCACCACTGCCACGGCAGGCATCCGCCATTTCGACCAAAACGCCAGCACTGCGCATGCCGGTCCCCATCGCCTGTTCAAATGCGTTGATCGCCTCATCCCATTTCTTTTGTTTGAGCCAAACCTGCCCCATGCCGCGCCATGCCTGCGGGTTATAACTCCCTTTCGCTTGGCTTTGCGCAATCCCCTCACGGTACAGTTTAAGCGCTTTGGGCAAATCACCCATTTCCTGAACCAAATCACCGTACCCTACCGGCAAAAGTGGGTCGGTTGCACCGATTCGTTCTGCCATCCGGTAAACGGATTCAGATTTTGAAAAGAGGTTTTGGTCGTGATACAGCCGTCCCAGGTGGGCGTACGGATAGTTTTCATCGACATTTTCTTTTTCTAGACCGGTCTCTAAATATTCTCGCGCTTTAATCGGCTCATCTAAAGCGATCTTAACCGTCCCCATCCCGCCAAATGATTGGGCCCGACTGTTATCCATCCCCATCGATTGCTCGTAATATCTCTCTGCATCTTTGTAGCGCCCTTGCAAGTAACAAATTTCCCCGAGCAAGTCGCACGCGGCCGGCATTTTTTGCCCTAGCTGCAAGGCCAAACGGGCTGATTTCTCAGCCATCTCTAAATCACGCTGCGCTAAATAAACTTGAGCGAGCCCCAAATGGCCCGGCGCATACTTTTTATCGTGGGTAATCGCATTGCGATACGATTGCAAAGCGCCACTGTAACTCCCTTCAACCCGTTCGATATCCCCCAGTTGGGCGTGTGCTTCGGCCGAATTTTCTTTTTGATACAAGACCTCTTCAAACACCATTCGGGCTTCATGATGGTTTTTAAGCATGACATGGATTCGCCCCAAACCAAGTAACGCATCAAGCGCATTCCGATCGATACGCAGGGCGGTCTCATACACGTCACGAGCCTCATCTAAACGACCAAGGGCGGTGTAAACATTTCCCAAACCGATGTAGAGTGACGCTGGGTTTTGGCGCAGTTTGCCGGTCCCCAACGGAGCAAGTGCCTTTTGGTAAGCCTCTAACGCTTCACCATATCGGCCGAGCGAAGTCAAGACATCCCCCATGTTTACCGGCGAGATTTCGATCGTGCTGTCGATGCCCAACGCCTTGCGATAGGCGGCCAGCGCCCCGTCCATTTGCCCCAGGCTGTGCAGCGTATCCCCTTTGGCACGATATGCGGGCGCATATAAAACATCGATTTCAATTGCGCGTTCAAACGCTCGCAGAGCCAATCCCGGCCGTTGTTTGTGGTAATAAACCTCACCACGGCCGGTATAAATCGCCGGGTGGGATGGGTTGAGCTCTAACGCCTGCTGCCAAATATCGGCCGCCTCAGAAAACTCTTTATTCAGCACCGCTACCTTACCAAGGCCGATTAACGCCTCTAAATTTGATGGGTGACTGCGCCAAATTCGGGCAAAAATCGCTTTGGCATCGTCATACCGCTGCTGCGCCATTTTTACTTCAGCCAACCCACACTGCGCCTCAACAGAATCTTCATCGCTGGCCAACGCCTGCCTAAAATTCTGCTCGGCCGTTTCGGTCCGGTCATTCCGTAGTTCAACCCATCCTAAACCGATAAATGGGGCCGGATGTGTCGGGTCAATTCCGATCGCTGTTTCAAACGCATCACTGGCTTCGACAAGCTGCCCCAGATTCATGTGGGTAAGCCCCAGCCCGCTCCATCCTGGTGCATATTCAGGAAAAGCCTTGGTCACATTTTGGAACCCTTCTAGCGCATCTAAATAGCTACGCACATCGTAGCTCGCCTGAGCCTGTCGATACAGCGTATCCGCCTCTGGTTCAAGCACCTGCAAACGGGAATAAATTTCAGCGGAGGATTGATGACGCCCCACCTTTTTCAACGCTTCAGCCAAATGGTGCCAGCCATCGGTAAAATTACTTTCCCGATTAACGGCCGCCCGGAAAAGGGCGATCGCTTCTTCAGTACGCCCTAATTCATCATAAACTTGCCCCAATAGATCAACCGGTTCCGCCAATTCAGGCGCTAATTTGGCCGCGATCTGCCAGTTGTTCACCGCTTCAGTCAAATCCCCCTGATCTCGGGCCACATGCCCTCTCAGCAGATAAAGTTCGTGGTTTTCTTCTCCTTTTTCAAGTGCGGTAGAAATCGCAGCCCCCGCTTTTTCTAGATCCCCCTGCCCGTACAAAATTTTCGCCCGGCCGATATCAGCCACACCGCTCGACGGCCGCAATGTGCCCGCATTTTGGAACGCGGCCTGTGCTTCTTCTAGCTTCCCTTGACGGGTGTAAAGCTCGCCCAATTTCTGCCAAGCGTCTAACGCCTTTTCATCGATTTTGAGCGCCCGTTTGTAAAACTTTTCAGCTTCGCTCAAATTGTTGGTCGCCAAATGAACATTGCCCAAACCGATCCGTGGTGCTGCAAAGCCGGTTTTCATCTTGGCCGCATGATCATACGCTTCAATCGACTTTTCATATTCGCCTAGTTCTAGCAAGACGTCTCCGACGTGTAGCTGGGTCGTTTCATGTTTCGGATTAAGCTTGGCAGCTTGCTCAAAAGCGATTAACGCTTCGGCCGGCTTATCGCCACGATAGCGAACCAGGCCCAGCTCGAACCAAGTCCAATGTTCTTCTGGTAGAAGTTGATTGGCTTTTTCTAACAGCGTTTCAGATTCCGGGTTGTAGCGGGCTTCACGGCCGTCTTTGCGGGTGGCAAGCACTTGTGCCATTCTGGCCAAAGCTTCCGCCAGCTGCATCCGCAACATCAGCCCGTTCTCAGGCAGACCTTGCTCGACTTTAACAAAGTCTTGACGCACCATGTCGAATTTTTGTTGTTTAAAAGCTAAGTTACCGGCTAGCAAGTGAACGATCGCTTGCCGTTCTTTACGGCCGCTCGGCTCAGCATCCCCATTTAGCCAGCCCCGCTCTTCCATTCGATGCAGTGTTTCCAATAAATATGCTTCTTCTTCAACAGAAATATATTTATTATCCAGCACATTCAGTCCACTAAAGATCTCGCGGCCGCCGGGCGAAAGTTGATCATACCAACCCCGCATGGCGCGTAACAGTGCCTGACACAGCTTTTTATTGTATGCAAGCCCTTCTACAAATCGGGGTAAAGCGTATAAAAATGCTTCTCGTTCTTCTTGCCATAGCAAAAATTCTGTCAGATTCATCACCGCCTGAACCCAGTTGTCTTCGTTGCAGCGCTCTTCGTACAGATCAAAGTCTGTTTCAATTTTTAGCAGCCGTTCGCGCATAAACGAGGTGCCGCGCTCGATCAGCTCTTGCACGATCGAACTGCTGCGGTGAACTTCGTTTTTTAGATATTCATGCACAAAATCAGCGTGTTCATCATGCAAGCGAGCATGGTCGGCCATGACCGTATTGTAGTCTCGCTCAAGTCGCTGCAACATTTTTTCAAGGTTAAAGCGTTTTTGACCTTCCGGCCGCAGCATTTCGCGCAAGATTTCGACATCGCCTCTGGCCAGAACCAATGCATAAATCGCCTTGCGGTCATCGTCGGCAACAACATGCTTTAGATAGCTGTCGGTCATGCTACGCATAATTTTGTCGTTTCCGCTGAACTTCATCATATCGGTCAGCACTTCTTCCAACGACTCACCGGCTGAAATAACAGCTGCCGCTTCGTGCACGGCCAAGGGTCGGCCGCGTGTCACCATGCTCAGGCTATTGACCTCTTCTTTGTTCAACGGCCGTCCCTGAATATTAAAGTATTCAGAAATGTCATTAACCGAAAGTGGCCACATGCTGAATGATGTCAGATGGCGGGGCCAGTCATCCGCATACCCCTTAAAAAATTCATCCCCAAATTGGCGACTGTGCACCAAATCATTTCGGCCGCAAATCACCCACATCACCCGCGCACCGGCCTCGCGAATCACCGACCGAATCCAAATATCGTTCCGATCAACAATCTCATAAGAGTCGATAAAGACGATCAGCCGTTTCCCTTTGGCAACATTTTCAAGCCCCCTAGCGAGTTGGTGTGCCAACTGTTCATTTGGGTTCAAAAAATAGTCAAAATGATTTGGCTTTAAGTTCGCCTGCAGATAAACGTGTAATCGACTGTTTAGCTGGGTCAATTGTTCAGAGGCAACTTGAATCCCAACCCCCAGCAAAGACTCCACCAGCTGTTCACCCGCCTCACCAATAAAAGGAGCTCGCCAACGAACAATGCGGGCGATCGCAGGCACACCGGCCCGGCGCAATATCGCCACCTCATCTTCTTGACTTGAAGCGGCCAGCACTTCGGCAACTTGTTTATCAACTTCGTGCGCCTGCTTTATCGCTCGGTTATAGGCTGAAAATTGCCGCCCCCATTTACGCCGAATCGCTTCATTGTGCAATGCCCGAAATACAATACCCGCTTCGATATGATCCCTTGCAACTTGCAATCCGGCCATCTTCTTCCGTTCATCGGCCCAGTCAACGGTCAAAACTTTAAATTTTCCAGCAAATGGGGCTTCTTTTTGAACGATATCTTGGAACCGCCGCTTCAGACTCGTTTTTCCCATGCCAGCGTCCCCAGAGATTAAAACAACGTGTGGATATTCTTCACCACGGGGTGCCGCTTGGAACTCGCTCAAGACTGTTCGAAATCTTTTTTGCTCTTCTATCCTTCCAAGAAATATGCGCTGGGTAGATGTTTCTTTTTTGCCGCTCATGATCGTGTCCTTTAGCCTAGAAGTTGAAACCTTTGTTTCTGTTTGCCCTTTATGTATTGAATCGTATGCGAGACAAATTTAAAGTCGAAAATATGAGGAAGCCATCTTAGGAACGCAATGGTATCACTATCTAAATCAAGGGTTCTTGTTCAAACAAGTTGACGATTGAATTCTGATTTTCAGTCAATCAACATCCCGTTCCCCCTCCTATTCCCTCTCTCATTGGATAGGCACGAACCTAAAATTGATGGTACTTCTAGCTTGATAAGTTCGATATTATGTAAAAGAAAAATAGGACTGTCAATTTATTTCGCGCAAATAGGAGATATGTCCCGTTTGAAAAGTAGTTCACGGCCTCTTTATGGCCCATTCACTATGATTTTTCTAAATAAAAGCTTTCTATTCACTTTAGGACCTAACCAGAATCCCATGACCGTTACTTTAGAGGCATTGTTCAGATTCACTAATATTGAGATGATTCGGCAGATTGATTTTCAAATTTAGTGAGAGACGGTTTTAGCAGAATTCAGGTAACTAATTTTCAACTTTTATTGTCATCTTAAATAAAAGATTGAATAAATTAATGGTTTTAGGATAGAATCTGATCCAATCCATCTCAATTACCTAAACCAACATTGGGAAATCCCCAGTTCAAGTTCAGCGTTTTCTTCTGAAGATCGCAGTACCATCTAAGAGAAGTTTTATGAGACGATATACAAACACACATTCTCGGCAAGCCCGCATCGGAGTTATCGGAGCAGGAAATAGCGGTCGTATTTCAATTCACCGCCTCCTTCAAAAAAACTACTACCACGCCGATTTTATATTGGTCGATACCGATCAAGAATCTCTCAATAAAAGTAAACGAGAAAATGGCCAACTTTTTGATCATATTTTGCTGGCCGATCAAAAGTCACCGTTTCCCAATGATTTCACCGGCACCGATGGCAACATCAACATAGGTGAAAAGGCGACGCGTGGTACCTACAATCGGATCAAAGCGGTTATTCAACATTTCGACTTAATCTTTTTGGTAGGTGGCTTAGGGGGCGGTACAGCCTCGGCCGCTTTGCCGATCATCGCACAGGCGGCCGGAGAACTAAATATTATGACGGTTGCTATTGTGACCTCTCCATTTGGTTTCGAAGGGTTAGACCGTCATCGCATCGCCTATCAAAGTATTACCGCACTAAATTCGTTAGCTGACACGCTTATTGTGATTCATGGGGATGAGTTGTTACAGTTGGTCAATGACCGCACGAATTTAGATGGGGCTTGGGCGGAAGCAGATACGTTACGCCACAAGTGTATTCACATCATTGAACAGCTCACCCAATACCCAGGCATCATCAATATCGACTTTGCCGATGTAAAAACAGTTATGGAAGGGAACGGAACCGCCCTCATGACAATGGGAACCGGCCGTGGGGAAAACAAAGTTGCGGATGCGGTTGAAGAGGCACTAACTTGCTCCCTGCTCAACCGGTCGATTATCGGAGCTGGGAACGTGTTGATGCACATCGTCACACCACCAGATCATGACTTCTTCGAAGTTGCGAACATCGCAGAAAGCGTCACAAACGCCATTGGGAAACAAGCAGATATTATCTGGGGTGTCTCTGAAGACACTTGCTTAAACGATGAAGTTCAAATCTTGATGTTGGCGACCGGTTTCTGTGAAATAACGCAGATCTCCCACTCAACAACAGATACAATGCGCATCGCTCGCGAAGAAGAATTAGTAGAAATACGAGAAAAAAGCTCACTCGCAGACCATTTCTGGTCAATGGCTAAAGGGCATCTCTCAAACTATGCACGCAGGCGCGCCTAACAACTTACTGTTTTATGGCTAGCCATTTAACGACGAATGCCATAACTACATTCTTCGATTAAAGAAAAAGTAAATATAAAGCAAAAACGCCGACCGGAATTTGATCCGGTCGGCGTTTTTTTGCAGTCTCAGTCAAGATTTACACAAGACCACTTACTTTAATTCAATGTACTTGCTTCCGTCTTTATCCGAGACATTTACACGTCTTCCCCGCATAGAGAGCTCGTCCCCGTCGACAGATCCTCCAAGAAGATTAAATCCGAAATAGGTACTCCCGTTGGCCGCATAGCCTGACCCATCAAGATTGATGTTAGCAACAGGTTTGTCCCCGTCGTAAATTGTTTCGTTATGTTCCGGTTTATTGCGTTTGCAGAAAAACATTCTTAATATCCTTGACTATTTTTGATAGAAAACTACTTATCGAAGAGCGAAATAGTAGATACGTGTTCAATGGCTTTAGAATAATTCAACGACCCCTTCAACTCTATGTGTGGCAGGTGAATGCAAAGCGAAGGGAACGTGAAAGTTTTGCCCTTCCGGACTAAGGTAATGGGTCATGGGTACAAGAAAAAAATACGTTTAAGTATTATCGTAACTTTAAAGGGGGTCCTGTTTTCTGTGAGAAATAAATTTTTGAAATATTTGAATAAGTTCCATACTGAAATTACTTGGTCATGAGGGGGAAGAAAACCTCATTTTGTTCAGGGCGGATCACCCAGGTTGAAAATGCATCTGCCCGAAAACGAATGGATTGGACTTGGCTCCCGCGAACCGATGTGGGGATATGGGTATATTCGCGGGTATAAATATCATATTCAAACAGTCCCAACTTTCCTTGGGCCATGCTCTGCGCCACCTCCCCACTGACATCGATCGTCACCTCCACTTTTTGTCCCGGCTTTAACACAACCTCCCCATTTGTGGCTTTGCTATAGGCGCCCATGCTGAATCCAAAAGCGACCTCTTTCGAGGCAGAACCAAGTTCTTGTATCGACTGTCCGGGGTCTGAAAAGCCGTCATGATATTTTAATTCGAATACAACATCCTCGTTAAAGGTGTAAGCGGGTACTCTGACAGACAGCCAGTCTAGTTCGACATTTACTGTTTTAGTCTCATCCATATCCCATTCATGATCAGGGTCTCTCGGATTTTCATTGTGGCCAGGCGTTGCGGTTGGTATGGGTGCTGTGTCAGGAATCTCGTCGCCTGCCTCGCTTAACGGTGTTGCCGTTGCGGTGGGGGCTGGGGTCGGCGTAGGGGGCTGTTCAAAAGTGGTGTTTTTAATGACAAACAAGGTGATCGATTGACCCGGCAACTCTCTTAACAAGTGATTGTTACCTACAGACTGTGTTCCTAAATAACGCACATTATTTAGATCAGCATCTGAGTATTGATACACTTCGGCCGCGTCCCCTGATGCGAGCCCCTGAAGCGCAATGTCGGCCGTGGCAGCCTCGAACGTTTTATTGATCACGATGATAGTGACCGCATCATCGTGCGACCGACGGGCGGCAAAAATCGACATATCCCATTCATTGCTAGTTGACGCATTTAAGCTTTGATCCCCAAACGTGCTCTTTTGACCATCGTAATTGCGATACATGCGGAAGGCGTGCGCCCAAGGCTCGCTGGCGTCGATGTCTAACCAGCCCCATAACATCGCCATATGCAAATTTTCTCGGCCGTAGATGCCCAAAACATCTGCTTGGGTCACCGCCCCATTGATGTGTTCTAATCCCCCAAAGTTGTATTCAGAAATCGAGAGCTTGGTCCCAGGGTAGTTTTCTTCCACCATATCATGCATGCGGGGGATCAAATAAACAGGCTGGCCAATCCAGCTTTTGTCCGTGTATCCTCGATCCCATAATGAACGGGTAGAGTCTAAACGACGCTGCATCGTATCGTGGTCACCTACAGGTGACAGGGTAACCCCATCCGATTGCGGGTAATAGTGCAAGTCAAGATAATCTAAAATCCGCAGGTCATTTTCATCTTCATAGGTAGACATCTCATTCAAGTACCATTCTAAGAACGGCGCATTCCCATGTGCGGCACGATCCGCATACCCATTCCCAGCTTTGAGGGAGTCTTGGTCTAACGCAGATGAAAAGTATGCGTGCCACCCCCACACGGCTGGACCAATCGTTTGGGCCGTAGGGTCAATCGCTTTGATGGCAGGTGCATATTGAAACGTTTTATCCCGAATTTCATCATAGCTCGTTGGCTCTGGATGAACATCTTGATGATTGTAGAACCAAAGCATCGGTTCATTATCTAAGCTATAAAATTTCACCCCACCATTGGTCGCATGCCCATACTTGCCGTTTAAATGCTGGATCCATTCCTGTACAAACTCCTCGTCAACCGGAATGCTTGTATCTAACGGATCATTCCCTGTAATGCGATCGTCTCCCGAGCCTGGGTCAGCTTTGCGGCCGTTGCCACAATCTGGGTGCCAATTTTCAGTTTTTTGCTGGGCCCCATATTTTTCAACGCTAAACCCGCAGGTAATCTCACGTGATTTGCTCACATAGCCCATCATAGGAACCGTCAAAAGTGTATCAGTCCCGGTTGCTCGGTTTTGCTCTACAAACAAATCGGTTACCGAGCCATGTGGCAGGCTACTTGTGTCATTCCCTCTCGCCTGCCCCATAAAGTACCAGTCATGCCCCAAGTTGGTCGAGCTGTTTTTCCAGTTATATCGAGAGGTTGAATTTCCCCCATAACGATTCACCGGTAAATTGAGCTCGTCTCCCATTTGATAATCGGCTAAGTTCACCCCATAAATATATGGGCTAATATCATGCTGTAGAGAATATGTATCGACGGTTAAATTATAATCAGGTGCCTGAATCCCGCTGATCGGGGTTGCGGTCGGCCCCGCCGTGGTCGGTATGGGAACAATGGCGCCTCCCTCTTTGTACAGCGTCATCCCATCTAGATAGTAAGGGGCAGATGGCTCTGACGTTCCGTTCTGCACAATCACACCACCGATCATGTCTAAACCGGTAATCTGGCTTAAGTCGATATTTACTTCTTGCCAGCGGTTCGATTCTAAGGAGATTTGGGCTCCATCAACCCAATTCCCTTCGGAGTCAGCTAAACGGACAAAGATGAATTGATCACCATCAGTTCCTCCGTTTAAATGTAGGGTTAGCCGGTCAATCTCACCCAATGAGATCGATTGGTTTGCATGCATGTAAAGCGCCCCCCAGCCATCATCGTGTGTAATCTTGAGTGAGCTATTCCCTGATTCAACAAACGTACTATCTGAGCTATATGCGGTGTCATAAGACCAATCCCCCCAACCGTTCCAATTGAGTGTGTCTGCGTACAAAATGATGCTGCCATCGGCCGACGAATTTAAAACGGTCAAAGGAGAGACTCGTTTAAAGACAAATAAGGCCAAAAGCATCACACCGCAGATGGTAGCGGCCGATTTGCGCAAAGAAAACTTGGCCGATTTGCCAAGCGTACGTTTAGTTCTAGGTTGCATAGTGCTTGATCCACAAGAACGAATCGGTGGCAGCGATAAGTAAGTTTAGGCGCAACAAACTTTCAACTTAACCCGGTCATTTCCTAGGGTAATCCAAGTCGAAACGTTACGGAGACTTTTAGAAAAAACTGCCCTTATTCCCAATTGTTCGTAGTTTTTATCGGTTTTTAGTGGTATTGGAGGGTTGTGGGTCTCTTAAACCCGGTGTGTGCATAAGGTTTCCCCACCAGTACGAGCAACATCATGCCACTGGCCCGAAACGTTTTCAATAGTCCAATGGTGGTGGTTCTACCTCTGGAAATCACCCATGAAGGGAAAGTGAAAAGCAGGCTACAGCTACGGTAGAAAAAAAGACACATCAAAACGATTTCAGCTATTTGACGCTTTTTAATCAATATGCCTAACAAGATTGAAATCGAGAATAAACTTTAAATTTGCCTAGATAATGAGCTAGCCTAACTAAAAAATCTGGGCTAATTATTGGGACGTCGTTTGAAAGGATGCTGAATTTTGGTCGAGAGTTTATAATTCAAACATGCCGTATGAAGCACCCGACAAAGTCAAGGAAATTCTAAATAACCTCCCCACCACCCCGGGTGTCTATTTGCATAAAGATAAAAATGACGAAATTATCTATGTGGGTAAAGCGGTCAACTTGCGCAGCCGGGTCCGCTCCTATTTTGCGAAAAACGTTGACTCTATAAAAACTGATCGTTTGCGCCAGCGCATTGAAGATATTGAAATTATCACCGTCGATTCAGAACTGGAAGCCTTACTGCTAGAGAACACCTTAATCAAAAAGCATAAGCCGCATTACAACGTTCGGCTCAAAGACGACAAACGGTACCCTTATATCAAAATTACCTGGCAAGATCCTTTTCCCAAGGTGTTGGTTACCCGTCGTATGGACCGGGACGGGTCGCGCTACTTTGGCCCCTACACCAGCCCGTCGGCCGTCTATCAAACCTTGGACCTGCTCCGAAAAATTTTCCCCTATTTGACCTGCGACCGCGAAATCACAGGGAATGATGATCGCGCATGCCTTTATTTTGACATTAAACTGTGCAGTGGACCCTGTATCGGGAAAGCGACCAAAGATGATTATCGAGCGATGATCAAAGAGCTGATGGATTTCTTAAACGGCCGATCTGAGGAAATTGTCAAATCTATCCAAGATAAAATGTTGAAAGCATCTGAAGAGATGCAGTTTGAACAGGCGGCCCAATATCGCGATCAGCTTAAAGCGATTGAACGCGTGGTTGAAAAACAAAAGGTGCTTGCAACGGCCAGTACCGATCAAGATATCATCGCATTTGCTCGTGAAGAGGGAGATGCTTGCGTTCAAATTTTCTTTGTCCGGTATGGCAGGCTCATCGGCCGGGAATACTTTTTGCTCGACAACACCGAAGGGGAACCGGACGAGAGCATTCTAGAAACATTTCTGACCCAGTTTTATGATGAGGCGGCCCACATCCCTAAAGAAGTTCTTTTGCCGAGTGAAGTATCTGAAGCGATGGTCATTGAGCAATGGCTACGCACCAAACGGCAGCAAAAAGTCACCATTCAAGTGCCGCAACGGGGTAAAAAACGTGATCTAGTTGAAATGGCGACCCGCAATGCGGGGGATACGTTAGCCACGTTGCGCCAACAATGGGCGGCCGATCGCTCCCGTCATGTCAATGCTTTGAGCGAACTGCAAGATGCTCTCGATCTGCCGAAACCACCAACGCGCATCGAATGCTACGACATCAGCCACACACAAGGCAGTTACCCGGTCGGTTCGATGGTCGTTTTCGTTCAAGGGGTGCCTCTCAAAAAGGACTACCGCCGATTTAACATCCAAACGGTAACAAATGACGACTATGGGGCGATGCAAGAGGTATTGACCCGTCGTTTTAAGCGTTACGTAGACAAAGGAGCAGGTGAAGAGGAAAAAAGCAACTCTGCCTTGCGCGATGTGGGTAAAAAAGTAGATGGATCTTTCGCCATTTTGCCCGACCTTCTAATTGTGGATGGTGGTAAGGGTCAACTAACGATGGCGATCGAAGTCCTTAAATCTTTTAATTTGGCCCACATTGTGCCGGTGGTCGGTTTGGCAAAACGAGAAGAAGAGCTTTTTAAACCGGGCAGCCTCCAATCGATTCTATTGCCGCGCAAATCACAGGGGCTTTACTTGGTTCAGCGGGTGCGAGATGAAGCCCATCGGTTTGCAAATACCGGCCATCGAAATCGGCGTGCCAAAGCTGGTACCGCTTCAATCCTCGACTCTATTCCAGGCGTTGGCCCCAATCGTCGCAAAAAGCTGCTGGCCCAATTTGGCTCTCTTCAAGATATTCGCAAAGCGACGGTCGAAGAAATCGCGACGATTCCTGGGATCCCCCTACATGTAGCAGAAGCGATTAAAATGGGGTTAGATTAGCCTACTTCTCTCTGTAATTTCAGATCATTTTGCCGCAAAACAACGCTAAAGGAGCTGTTTTTTTCGTATACCAAAAATAGGACTTGAATCATGTAACTCAACTTATTCACGTTACTTTTTGGGGATAGTTTAAAACAGAGGGGGGGCGCATTATGTATTCCACACACCAATAAAAGTTGGAGGTCTATGAAAAAATTTAGTTCTAAACTTGTTTTTTCTGGGGACAGGCCCATGCAGCGATCTGATTCGCCCCAAACATCCTCCATCTATCTTTTGAAGAAAAGCTATACCCAAGGGGCGATTAATGTTAATGACAACCAAAGAAAATTCTCGACCAACCTTTCGCATCAAGCCTGACTTCCGTAAAGAGGAGGTTCAACGCGCCGCTGAAGCACTCGAACGCTTAGAGGAAAAGTTCCCGAATGTGGGTTGTACCCTCAACTACGAAAATCCGTTTGAAATGCTTGTTGCTGCCATCCTTTTAACACAATCAACCGAACAATCGGTCAATTTGGTTACCGGCCGACTATTTGCCACATACCCGACCCCCGAAGCATTAATGAAAGCCAACCGAGGGGATCTCGAATCGATCATCCGATCAACCGGTTTTTATCGACAAAAAGCGAAATATCTAACAGAAACGGCCCGAATTTTAGTTGAAAAATTTGATGCGACCGTCCCCAACAATTTGCTAGAAATCACCCAGCTGCCTGGTGTTGCCCGTAAAATCGGCAACCTGATTTTGGGCGAGCTCTATGATACCAATGAGGGGATACAGGTTGATACCCAAATTCACCGCATCGTCGGCCGTTTGGGGCTAAGCAACGGAAAAATCACTTCAAAAGTCGAGCATGATCTGATGCGTACAATCCCCCAAGAAGATTGGAACAAAGCACCATACTTATTTACGGCAGCTGCTAACCACTATTGCAATGCGAAGCGGCCGGCTTGCCACGCATGCCCGCTGCAAGATATTTGTCCTTCATCTAACAGTAAAGATTAAACAGACATTTCAATTTCTGTTAGCGAGATCTCGAATGAAATCTGATTGTTTTTCATTTTAGAGTCGCCGCACTTGCCAAAAACAAACTTCATTAGGTTTGTCAGCCTCTCGCAGACGCCCAAAATTATTCCAAATATATTCTATTTTTGTCTGAAGAGATCGCTCTCCTATGAGCGGTCTCTTTTTTTGTTAACTCATACAAGCGGCCAGCATCAATAAGGCACCTTGAAAAATACTTTTATCTTGGAACAACACGATTCATCGATAGCCCCTTCCCCATCTGTTTATACTGTTTCTTCCTGTGTAGCCCAGAGTGAGATAGAATTTCTCCCCAACCAAAAACTTCTGCGTGTCCGCCTAATGCGCGCAACCAACAGCCATTGGCGCACCCGATGCCTTATGGCACGCTATTTTATGAACGCCCAACTCCTATCGATCTTTTTTAACGTCATCACACCGGTCTTTACTCTGGTCGTCTTGGGCTGGATTGCCGGGCCACGTTTGGGATTAGAAGCACGCACCATGTCTCGGGCCGCTTACTTTCTATTTGTCCCCGCATTCATCTTTTCTACGCTCAGCAATGCGACAATCGAGGCCGATCTAGCCATCCGGATGATCGGGTACACAGCGATCGTCCATATTTCCGTGGCGATCGTCGGCTTTTTGGTCGCCAAAGCCTTGGGCCGTTCCGCAAAAATGGTTGGGGCATATACACTAATCGCCGTATTTGGTAACGTTGGCAACTTTGGATTTCCGTTGATCGAGTTCCACTTGGGGGACGTTGCGGTTGAACTAGCCGCCATCTACTTTTTGGCGATTATTCTGATCGCATTCATCATCGGGGTGCTAGCGGCCAATTGGCATAAGGGTGGCAATTTTACCGCCATATTCGAAGTTTTTAAGACACCTGCACTAATAGCGGCCGTGCCCGCCATCATCATCAACTGGTTCAACATTTCGACCCCCATCATGTTAGATCGGGTCGTCGGCCTTCTGGGGCAAGCGATGGTGCCTGTGATGCTGCTCGCCTTAGGGGTTCAACTTGCGAACACAAAATCACTTCAGATCGATAAAGACACGATTATCGCATCCTCCCTGCGACTGCTCGTTTCCCCCGCATTGGCATTCATTCTTGTGGGATTCTTCGGGTTAGACGGGTTGGCACGTGGGGCAGGCATTATGCAGGCGGCGATGCCGGCCGCGGTTCTCACCTCGATTATCGCCCTAGAATATGATTTGCTCCCCGATTTTGTGACACGCACCGTCTTGTTTAGCACCCTTGCCAGCGTCGTAACACTCACCCTCATTTTAGCGGTGGTATAAACGGTCTTTGGTATTTATTCAGCACATCCCATTCTATTCGCCAGATTGGGCCAGTTTTTAGCTAATTTTTCCGCAGAACGTAGACTCCTTTGTCAAACTGGACCAACCTGTTGGTCAATTGTTACCTGCTGAATAAATACGGTATTTTTAGAGCAGGGAGCCAATCAACCCCCTGCCCCGAAAAGTTAAACAGACCGAGTCAAACTTCCATCGATGCGGATATTTTGCCCTGTAATATACGCGGCCCCATCTGAGACTAAAAATGCAACGGTGGCAGCGACTTCATCGGCCGTACCATATCGTCCCATCGGGATGCGAGCCTTCCATTCCGCTTTTTCCGGCAGGCTATCGATAAAGCCGGGCAGCACATTGTTCATACGCACATTGACGGCCGCATATTTATCAGCAAACAGTTTACTATACGCAGCCAGGCTCGCACGAAACGCGGCCGAAGTTGGGAAACTTGGATCCGGTTCAAAAACAGCAAACGTAGAGATATTGACAATCGTCCCTCCGCCCGCCTTTTCCATAATCGGCGTGACCAACCGGGCCATGCGAACCGCTGGCATCAAATAGTAATCCATCCCTAAGTGCCAATCCTCATCGCTGATCGATAAGACGTCCCCTTTTGGCCCGTGCCCAGCACTATTGACTACCGCATCAATCCGGCCGTAAGTCTGCATCGTTAGGTCAACCAACTGCTCCAAATCGGCTGGAACAAGGTTCGAGCCGGTGATGCCTACACCCCCAAGCTCTTTGGCCAATGCTTCCCCTTTTCCAGAGGAGGATAGAATCGCTACCTGGTAGCCATCGGCCGCCAATTTACGCGCACAAGCGGCTCCCATGCCACTTCCAGCGGCTGTCAAAATTGCAACTTTTTTATCTGTCATCATTTCTCCACTGTGTTTATTGTTGATAAACTGATTTTAAGCTGGCTAGGGCAAAATGTCGATTTACTGGCCCCCGATGAAAAAAAATGATACAATTTAGATCAAATGTTCTATTTATTGATTTAGGAAATCACATCCTAAAAGATGCCAATAGGAGGCAAAAATGACAAATTTTGTTTTGGTTTATACCGGTGGAACAATCCCAGAAACCCAAGAAGAGCAGCAAGCGGTGATGGCCGCTTGGGGAGCCTGGTACGGGGCGTTGGGCGCTAGCATCGTCGATGGAGGAAATCCATTTAGCGGGTCAAAAAATGTTTCGGCCAATGGTGTTAGCGATGGGTCTGCAAGCTCTCCGGCCGCAACCGGCTACACGGTTATTTCGGCCGATTCAATGGATGATGCGATTTCAAAAGTTGAAAACCATCCCCACATCAAGCATGGCGGCGAGGTCACCGTCTATGAGACATTTACCATGTAGTCAATGTCAGTTTGTTAACTAGTGTTTGACCCAACAAAGATTGTTAGGTTTTAAAACGGGGCAAACACTTTAGGCCAATTTGGCCCGGCTTCGCCATCTTGAACCAGCAACCTTGCAAAAGAAGTTGGGCGAAGCACTAGCTACCTAGCATCAATCCTCTTCAGACAGGATATACAAGATTAACTGGATCAAAATATCATGTAAATCCCGGTAATCCTGTCAAAAAACAATGAGTGGTTTTATGTCAGGCAGCTAGCTTTTTAACAAAATCTGACATCAGATCCCTGTCACTGGCCTTGCATGACGCAATTTTGAGGATTTATTTAGCCAGTGGCAGGGGTTTTGAACACAACGATTTGTTGCCGGAAATTCAAATTAATTAGGCCACTCGGCCAAAAATGGAGGTTACATGAAATCATTAACGCTTCTCGCAGAACACAATTTATGGGCCAATCAGCTTGTTTTGGAAGCCTGTTCTGAATTAACTTCAAAACAGTTGGAAGACGATTCACATGGTTACGGGTCAGTAATCGAGCTCTTAAGCCATCTTGTCCAAGTAGAACACGCTTTTTTTGAACTTGCTCATGCACGCACACCGAATCAGATTGAATTTAAGAGTTTGGATGAGTTACGCGACACATGCTTAACAATCGACCAAGCATATGTTGATTATGTGGGCGATCTCCAGCCAGGCAAAGCTGAAACTGTGCGTTTTTTAGTGCCGTGGTTTGGATTCGAAATCACGCTTCTCGAAGGTGTCCTTCAACCATTAACCCATTCACACAAGCATCGGTCTGACGTATCGATGATTCTGCCCCATTTCGGTGGTGCAGGAGTGGAAATGGATCTCATTCAATGGATCGCACAGACCAAGGTCTAGCAGCCTTTAGTGCAGAAAACCCTCTGTTACTTACCCCGCGCTTTTATCAAGGCCTGCACACTTTCCTCTACATCTTCCGGCGTTGTCGACCACGAACAGACGCTAATCCGAATTGCAGGTTCCCCTTGCCACAAGGCACCGCCGCACCACATGGTGCCAGAAGCCTGCACACGGGCCAAAGTCTCGGCCGTCTGCTGTGGGGTGTCACACTTGACCAAACACTGATTTAAAACCACATCATTCTGAATATGAAACCCGGCCGCACTCAATTGGTGCTCAAACTCCTGTGCCCGTGCCACCATTTCGTCCATCAGTTGCGCAACACCGGCCCGTCCCAAAAATTTTAGCGTCGCCCACAGTTCAATCGAACGGGCTCGCCGAGACATGTCAGGGGTATAAAACATGTTGTCACGGTCATCGCTTTGCTGCAAATACGACCCTGTAGCCGCCATAGCCGTCGTTAGGGCGTCTCGATGCTTACACAGCACAATGCCGCAATCATACGGGGTATTGAGGGTTTTGTGCCCATCTACGGCCCATGAATCCGCTTTTTCAATTCCCTTAGTCAACCAACTTAAACGGTTTGACGCGGCCGCCCATAGGCCAAACGCACCGTCGATATGCACCCAAGCCCCAGCCTTATTTGCCAAATCACAGATCGCATCAAAATCATCAAACGAGCCGGTACTCACATGCCCCGCCTGCAGAATGACCAGTGTATGCGCATCTAGCTCCGGCATTTTGTCAACGATAATACGCCCTTGATCATCGGCCGGTACTTTTTCCACCCGCTCGTTCCCCAAGCCCAATAAGGCCAGCCCCTTCCAAACAGAGCCGTGCGCCTGCTCGTTGACCACAACACGAATCTCCGGTGCGCCATACAACCCTTGGGCGTTCACGTCCCAACCTTGCTTTTGTAGGATGGCATGCCGCCCGGCCGCAAGCCCACACATGTTGGCGACCGAAGTGCCACCGACCAGCCCCATCGCCGTGTCAGGCGCCAGACCAAGCAAATCCGCACACCAACCTTCAACCACCTGCTCTAGTTTTGCCGCAATCGGTGACATCACATACAGCGCCGCATTCTGATCCCACACGTCGCTCATCCAGCGGGCAGCTGCGGCCGTTGTAATCACATTGCCGTTGACAAATCCAAAATACCGGCCGCCCGTCGTCGCAGTCGTAGCCGGGGCCCCAAATTCGTTTAACTGTTTCAGAATATCAGATCCATTTTGGACCGTCTCAGGCACAGGCTCATCAAAGACGGCTAAATTTGCGATCGCTTCGTCCGTCGGATAGACCGGTTTGCCTTGTATTGAATCTATATATTCAAACGCATAGGCTTTGGCTTGCTCGAAAAGTGCTTTGTTTAAAAGTTGGCTCCGCATTTCATCGTGAATCGTTTTTTCGCCCATTTTCCCCTTCTCTTTTCTATCTCTATCGCCAGATTAATATGTTCGTCGTGCTTCAGTCTCAAAACCGTGTCCGCAGTTCTTGCAGCGCATAAATAGCTTTAAAACCAATTGTAACCGCACATCAGCCCCGATCTGATTGCCTTGGACCACCGTATTCGACCCCTTGGTTTGATGGTCAACCTCAATCACATCAGTTGAATCACATTGTGGGCAACGATACACCGGCATTTCTTTATAGTTTTTGATTAGATTACGGCTCAATATGCCAAAGAATAGGACGAGAACCACACCAAAAAGAATCCAGGAAAACAAACTCATAATTTCACCTTGCGCAATCTCAAAGCGTTGGTTACTACACTAATACTCGAAAAAGCCATCGCCCCGGCCGCTAGCATCGGGTGCAGCTCTCTTAAATATATTGGTAAAAATGTAAATGCCGCCAATGCCCCAGCCGCAATCGGGATTAAAGCCACGTTGTAGCCAAATGCCCAACCAAGGTTTTGCCGAATATTTCGAATCGTTGCCCGTGACAGTTTGAGCGCTTGTGGCACAGATCGTAAATCGCCCCGCATCAACGTGACATCGGCCGTTTCTAACGCAACATCGGTTCCGGTACCTATCGCAACCCCAACATCGGCCTGAGCCAATGCGGGAGCATCGTTGATGCCATCCCCAACCATCGCAACCACATGTCCTTCATTCTGCAATTTCTGCACGTAGCCAGACTTGTCCGCCGGTAAGACCTCACCAATGGCGCGAGATACCCCTGCCTCGGCAGCGATCGCATCCGCAGTGGCTTGGTTGTCGCCGGTCAGCATCACAACCTCTAACCCGGCCGCTTTCAATGTTTGAATCGCCTCATGCGACCCATCTTTTAGCGTGTCAGCCACCGCAATCAATCCGGTAGCTTGACCGTCAACCGCAACCCACATCACCGTTTTCGCTTGGCCTTGTAACACATCCGCTTCTTGGATTAGGCTCGCCGTGTCAACACGCTCACGCTCCATGAGTCGCTTATTGCCAACCAAAACCGTTTGCCCTTCGATCTGCGCAGTGATGCCATGCCCTGCAATCGCCTCAAACTCGGTTGGCTCGACAAGGTCAATCTCTTGTTCCGTCGCATAATCGATGATCGATTTACTTAATGGATGTTCAGAGCCAAATTCGGCCGAAGCTGCCAGATGGAGCAGATTGCGAATATCAACCCCATTGGCCATGCTTACATCGGTTACTACAGGTTTTCCATTGGTGATTGTGCCGGTTTTATCCAACACTACGGCGGTGACCTTGTGCCCTTGCTCTAGCGCTTCTGAGTTTTTAAACAAAATCCCATTTTCAGCCCCTTTGCCAACACCAACCATAATCGATGTAGGTGTTGCAAGCCCCATAGCGCATGGACAAGCGATAACTAGCACGGCGGTCAAACGGAGCAGCGCGGTTGCGAAATCTCCTGAGACGACCCACCAAATCCCGAATACAACAAAGGCAAGTGCGATCACCGCAGGCACAAACCAAGCGGATACCTGATCAACCACGCGCTGAATGGGGGCGCGGCTCCCCTGTGCTTGCTCGACCAACTTGATAATTTGGGCTAAAGCGGAATCTCGGCCGATTTTCTCCGCTTGAAGAGTGATCAACCCATGGCCGTTCAACGTGGCCCCGGTCACACTGTCCCCTTCACTTTTATCGACCGGCAAGCTTTCACCCGTTAGCATCGACTCATCTACGGCCGACCGGCCGCTTAACACAGTGCCGTCTACCGGAATCTTTTCCCCAGGCCGAACTACAACCTCATCCCCCAACACAACGTCAGACAAGGCGATTTCAATCTCTTGTCCGTTGCGTCGAACGCGGGCCGTTTTGGGGCGCAGCCCAATCAAGGCTTTAATCGCTGCGCTCGTCTGCCCTTTGGCCCGCGCCTCTAGCAGCTTGCCAGCCACAATTAAAGTAATAATCACCGCTGATGTTTCGAAATAAACATGATGGCCAAAACTGTCTGAACCAAAGCGCTGAGCCACCATCACTCCGATGCTTAACAAATAAGCAACGGTTGATCCCATCGCCACCAAAACATCCATGTTGGCAGAACCGGCTCGCAAACTTTTATATGCGCCGACATAGTAATCCCATCCAACATAAAACTGCACAACGGTCGCCAAGGCCAAAAATAGATAGTTAACCCACGGGGCATGGGCCCACTCGCCCAACAGTCCGAAATCTCGCCCCATACTAAGTATAAAAAGCGGGATGGTAAACAATGCCCCCACAATAAGCCGGTGAGTTTGATGATCGATTTCAGCTTGGCGGGCGGCCGCTTCAGCATCTTCTAGCTCTTCATCTTCGGCCGCCTGAACCACATCAAAGCCGGCCTGTTGAATCGTGTGAATCAGATCACTTTTTTCGACTGATCCGGCCGCATAAGTCACGATGGCACGTTCATTGGCATAGTTGACGTCAGCCTCAAGGACACCGTCTAATTTATTCAGCTTGCGGGTGATGGTGCGTGAACAGTTGGTACAGGTCATACCGGTTATCGGCAGTTCGACCCGGCCGGTCACAACCCCAAATCCAGCATTTTCGATCCGCTCAATGACTTGTTGCGGGGTCGCCACAGCGGTGTCTAGGCTAAATGTCAAACGCTCACTGGCGTAATTGACATCCGCCTGACTAACACCATCTACTTTTTTCGCTTGCCGCGCTATCGTTTTGGCGCAATTTGCGCACGTCATGCCTGTTACCGGCAGTGTTACGATTTTATCCATATGATTTAGAGGCTCCTATAAGAGCAAAAACGTTTGCCCTATTCGACTGGAGGGTATTCGATCTCGATTAGTTTCGCTTTGATCTGATCCCAACTGGCAGGTGTGTCAAATTCAACCATTACCCGCTTTGATTCGATGTCTGCTTCAACCATCTTGACACCGGCAATTTCACCGACTTCTTCTTCAATTGCACCGGTGCAATGTCCACATGAAATTTCGTTAACTGTAAAAACTTTGCGTTCCATTGTT
>JAHDEB010000078.1 GCA_020629055.1 Chloroflexota bacterium | reverse complement strand
AGCCAACGATGGGAGTCGAACCCATGACCTATTTATTACGAGTAAATCGCTCTGCCAGCTGAGCTACGTCGGCATTGATCAAACAATTATAACAAAAAAAAATCAAAGTAAAATGATCTTACAAACTTATTTGTTAAAGATTGGCGAATAAAACACAACCTTCTAACCTTCAAGTGATTTCGTCCCTATTGCTAAGCGACTTTTTCAGCCACTTTCTTTCCTTTTTTACTTTTACCTTTCGTTTCTTTCTTTTCCGGCTTTTCTTTAAGGTCAACAGGTTTAGACACATGTGGAATATACATCGTCTTTTCTTTATTAACCTGTACCGTTACCCCGTTTGCATCAGAGCTAATCGGCTTCTTCCAGCTTGTGAAATCGCATTCAGGATATCGAGAGCAACCAAAGAACGTACGCCCTTTCTTGGTTTTCCGTTCGATTAACTGTCCGCCTTCGCAAACACAATCGACACCGGTTAGGACCAAAACCTGCTCGGTGAAGCGGCATTGTGGGAAGTTGTCACAGCCGATAAATTTACCAAATCGCCCTTGACGATAAAGCAGCTTACCTTCGCCACACTCTTCGCAGTCACGGCCGACATACTCTTTAACCGTATTCAGGTTAATTTTCGGCAATACTTCATCTGCATGAGATAAACGTTTTTCAAAGTTGCCCCAGAAACCATCGATGACCGGAACCCATTCTTTGTCACCTCCTGCAATCGTATCTAACTCGTCTTCCATACGGGCGGTAAAGTTAGTTGAAAGCAGATCAGGGAAGTATTCAACCAGCAAATCGGTCACGGTAGCCCCAACTTCTGTGGGATACAAGCGACGCTCTTCTTTAACCACATAGCCACGATTTTGAATCGTGGAAACGATCGAGGCATACGTACTCGGCCGGCCGATTCCTTCTTCTTCCATCGTTTTAACGAGGGTCGCCTCACTAAATCGTGGTGGCGGCTGGGTAAAGTGCTGTTCAGGTATCAGTTTGATGAGGTCAACCGCCTCGCCGCTTTCTAAGTCGGCAGGCACTCGGTTTTCCTCCCCATCAGGGCGGTCAGTTGGTGCGGTTTCTTCGTATACGGCGAGAAAGCCCATAAATTTAATAGAAGATCCGGTGGAACGGAAGTGATATGGCCGCTTCTTTGGCGCAACGCTCGCTTCACCTACCATAATCTCTGCACGAACCGTGTCATAAACGGCCGGGGACATTTGGCTACCCACAAATCGCTGCCAAATCAGCGTGTATAGCCGATGTTGATCGCGGCTCAAAAACTCTTTCATCGCTTTCGGGTCACGCATCACGCTGGTCGGCCGTACCGCCTCATGTGCTTCTTGAGCGTTTTTTGATTTACTTTTATAGCTTGGCGGCGTGCCAGGGACATAATCGGCTCCAAAGCGGCTGCCAACATATTCGCGGGCCTCATCTTGAGCCAATTTTGAAACGGTGACACTGTCAGTACGCATATAGGTGATCAAACCCACATTGCCGTCTGCACTACCAATATCAACACCTTCATACAGTTGCTGAGCGATACGCATCGCCTTTTGTGTGCCAAAGCTAAGCTTGCGGCTGGCTTCCTGTTGCAAGGTACTTGTCGTAAATGGAGCGGCCGGCTTCCGCTGACGGGTTCCCATTTTGATCTCATCAATTGTCCAAGTCGACTTTTCCAGCGTCTCTAAATGGGGCAAAACATCTGCTTCGCTATTTAATTCAGGATTATTCCCTTCGAATTTGTGCCATTTCGCTTTAAAAGTTGACCGGTCCTTTTGATTTGCATATTTGTTTTGGCTGACATCTGCGTCTACTGACCAGTATTCAACAGAGTCAAACGCATCGATTTCACGCTCACGTTCAACAACCAAGCGCAAAGCGACCGATTGCACACGGCCGGCCGATAAACGACCTCGAACCTTGCGCCATAGCAACGGGCTCAGGTTGTAACCGACCAATCGATCCAAAATACGTCGCGCCTGCTGAGCGTCTACACGCTTCATATCAATTTCGCGCGGCTCTTGTATCGCAGCTTGCACGGCCGGCTTTGTGATTTCATGGAAAACGATCCGCTGGGTCCGTTCAGGCTCCATCTCTGCGCTTTCCATCACATGCCAAGCAATCGCCTCACCTTCACGGTCAGGGTCAGTTGCTAGATAAATTTCTTTGGCTTTAGATGCCGCTTCCTTAAGTTCTTTTACAACCGGCCGTTTTTCATTCGGCACCCGATATTCTGGGGTGAAGCCATTCTCAACATCTACACTTAGTCTAGATTTCAATAGGTCACGCACATGGCCGACACTCGATTTAACCGTGTACCCTTTGCCCAAATACTTACCGATCGTTTTCGCCTTAGCAGGAGATTCAACAATCACCAAGGTGCCAGAACGGCGTACGGTTTTGGACGTTTTCCCCTTTTTCTTTTTGGCAGCCTTCTTCTTTTTAGGCTGAGGAAGAATCTCCGGCTTTTCCAAACCTTCGTGCAAAGGAGTCATGCCACGCTTGTACACATTCGCATCACAAACTGAACATTTACCACGTAATGCAGGGGTTCCATTAGACGCCCACTCGGGAGCAGGGTCTTTAAAAACCCGGTGTTCTTTACATTTTAGGCAGTAGCCTTCTATTTGAATATCGTTCGCCATATATTTTCAATATGCCCCAGGTTTTTCAATAATGCAAATTTTGAGAAGAAATCGAAATAAGCTGCAACAGGCAATCCTACAAAAAACTAACTAACTTTAGAACGCAGATCAAAATTAAAATGAAGCTCTGTTTTCGTTCCGACTTCGCTGGTTAATAAGACCCGTAACCAACAAAGTCATTATTCTTTTTGTCAAAAACAAAGCGTGGAGATCAGGCAGGTTAAACCAGATCACCACGCTTCAATAATTTAGACGCAATCTAAATTAGCTGAACTTTTCTAAATCAGTTCCTGCAAATCCTTCGACAAGCGCTTTGACCTTTTTGATGTCATCTTTATGAACCACCAAAACCGCACTTGGGGTATTCACAACGATCATGCCGTCTAAACCAACACCCATCACAATTTTGTGGTCTTCATAGTTATAGACCAAGCTATCTTTTGAATCAGAATCGATGACACGGCCTCGGGTCACATTTTCATCCAATGACGGGTTAATCGCTTCCTTTAATGAATAAAGTGTGCCAGGATCTGACCATCCCATGGGGGCATGCAACACGGCCGCGCCTGCAGGATCTAAGTGGGTCAAAATCGCATCATCGAAGCTAATCGATTCTAAAGTTGGATAAATCCGATCCAATGTGGCTTGATAATCTGCGGTCCCGATGCTGGCTGCAATTTCGTCTAGCTGAGCAGCCATTTCAGGCATATGTTTTTGATAGGCGCTCTGCACATAACCTAAACTCGTTACGAAATAGCCGGTGTTCCAAACGCAATTGCCAGACGCATACATTTCTTCACACAATGATTGTTCTGGACGATATGTCAGTTTACCAAAATCGTAGAAGGCGTTTCCTTCGGCCGTTCCACGCTGCTTGCCCAAATCGATCCAACCGAGATTGGCGTTTGCAAAACGGGCAGATTCCCCCATAAAGACCATATCTGCTTCTTTATTTTGAATGATTTTTTCGGCCGACCCCATCACGCTTTGAAAGACGGCGACATCTTTCATGTAATTGTCGCCCCACAAAATGCCAACCGGTTCATCGGCAGATCCGGTTTTTGCTAGATGGGCCATCGCCAATCCAACAGCTGCGGCAAGGTCACGGCGAGTCGGTTCCCCGATCACATTTTCGGCCGGAACATCTGGAAGCTGATCGCGAATAATGTCAGCGTACCGCTGATTGGTAGAAATAAAAATGTTTTCTGCGCCAAATTGAGGCAAAACACGGTCCACCGCTAGTTGGATTGTAGAGCGGTCACCGATGATAGGTTCAAACTGCTTTGGTGAGCTAGATAAGCTAATAGGCCACAAGCGACGGCCAAAGCCACCAGCGAAAATAATTACTTTCATTAAAATCTCCAAAAATTAAAGAGGATGAGTCTATAGGCTACCCATTAAATAGAGCCTACAAATCTTACTAAACAAATTTCGATCCCCTAAAACAAATAATCAGGCCAGTTTCAGCTGGCCGGCAAGGTCTAAATTTTTAACAATCTTACTTCTTATACCCTGATTGTGTGAATGGGACTCCCTTCCCTAGTACAGTACGGGGCAACTGCCAACTAAAATATTATTCCACGCAAAATCGTTTACACTAGCCATCGGGTCTAACCGTCAGAACCTAGCATTTTCTCACTATTTTGCGATCACATATTTCATTCCACCGACATGTTGAACCATACCTTTTAATTCTAACAACGTCAGCGTACTGCTTACTTGACGGCTAGGCAGTTTCGATTGCAACGCAAGCACATCAACATGCTGTGGTTCTCGGCTTAAGACAGGCAATAGCGCCGCTTCTTCGGCCGACTCTGGCAGTGCCATTTGGAATGCCTGTTGGTGAACGGCTTGCTCGACTTGAATTTCTTCAAGAACATCTTCAACGCAGGTGATCAACTTTGCCCCTTGCTGAATCAAACGATTGGGCCCTGCACTGGCGGGACTATTAACAAAGCCTGGCACTGCAAAAACCTCGCGATCTTGCTCAACCGCATATTTGGCGGTGATCATCGCCCCACTTTTTATGGCGCCTTCGACAACGATTGTGCCCAACGACAAACCGGAAATAATACGGTTTCGGGCTGGAAAATTTTTCCCCTGGGGCTTTGTATCCAAGGGATATTCGCTAAGCACGGCCCCTTGACCACTGCTCAGGATCCGATCAACCAAATCGCGGTTTTCTGGTGGATAGATAAAATCTAAGCCGGAACCGAGCACCGCAATCGTTCGGCCGCCCGCGTCTAGAGCCGCATGATGTGCCTCTGTATCGATCCCACGGGCTAACCCGCTAACCACGGTGATCCCGCTACGCGCTAACCCTTGAGCCAGCTCTCGGCTCATTTGTCGGCCGTAGCTGGTTAAACGGCGTGTGCCGACAATTGCAACCGCTTGTTGGTCAGACGGTGTAATCTCGCCCCATACATAAAGCAAAACGGGGGGAGCCGGAATCTCTTGCAAACGGCGAGAGTAAGCTTCGCCCCCAAATGGGATTAATGAAACCCCTTTTTGCTCAGCGATTTTCAACTCTCTGTCTAAGTCGATCGTTTGCCGTGAAGCTAAAAAGTTTTTAAGAGAACGACGGTCAAAGCCCAAGTTGGCAAGCTCGTGTTCCGGCGCGTTCCAAGCGACTTCGGCCGATTTGTAACGCATCATTAAAGCTTGCACTTTGGCGGGGCCAAGCCCATCAACCAAGTTAAAACCAAGCCAATATTTTAATTCAGATCCCGTGCTTAATTGCAGGTCGCTCATAGTCTTTCCGTGAAAATAAAACTGTTTTTGTGTGATTTTTTGAGGAAGCTCCCTATTTTTTCGCATTTATACGCGTCCGCTTTGTTGTGGTCAAGATTAATTTTAAAATTCAATCAATTTGGCTATTAGAAATTAAATAGTCGATTTGAGCCAGCAGGTTGTCTCCTCTACACTTGGGGCCAATTCGATTGTTTTACACTCTTTTCAACAAAAACTCTCGTTTGATCAAAGCCTTTTGGCCACCCCCTGACAATTTATGACCTTTCCCCAAAGCTTCAAGAGGCGTCTACTTCCCATCATACTGAGCCTTTTGATGTTTGGCTGCCAAAAATACCAAGCCCTAAACAGTCCGCCGACACCCGTTTACACGCCGCCAGATACGGTGCGTGCGAACCAAGTGACATTCGAGGTGTTGTGGCAAGAAATCTCGGTCGGATATCTACGCAAAGATTTTGGCGGAACCGATTGGGAGCAGGTTCATGATTCTTATTCAAAACAGGTAGAGCAATCGATTTCCCCCGAAGCGTTTCAACAGCTAATGGAAGAGATGATCGCCGAAATTCCAAATAGCGGAATTCGTCTGCAAACAAGGCGAGAGCGAATCAATGATGTTTTAGTGACGAGCCCGAATAGGGAAAGAGTCGGTGTTTATACCGGGGTGCGGGATTCGATTGATGATGAGCCCAGGTTGATCATTTTGCATGTTAGCCAAGGGTCAGCGGCTGCAATTGCAGGGCTAAAACCTCACGAGTCGATTTTAGCCATCAATGAACGGCCGATCGAGGTTGGAAACGGCAAGCAGGCGCAAGATGAATTGCGCACAATAACAAACGAAAACCCGATTGAGTTGTTGGTTGAAACCCCGATGGGCGAAAGACGCCTTGTGGTCGTTTCAGCCCAATCCAACAGCAGCCCGCTCAACTCGCCAATCGAGAATCGCATCTTGCCAAACAGCGATATCCTCTACTTAAAATTCCCCCCCAATGAAAGTCGAAACTCTATCAATGAACTGGCAACATCGATAGAACGATTTAGTGTGCGATCGGGTGAGCATAAAGGGATTATCGTCGATTTAAGGGTGATGACGGGTGAAAGACGCAGCTCTCTGCTTCAGTTTTTATCACTATTTACAAACGGTGTGGTATTTAATCAGATCGACGTTGATGGAAATTCTGAGGATATCACCATTTCCGGGATGGAATCTGGTCTGCAGGATGAACGTCTAGTCCCGGTGGTTGTTCTTGTTGGCCCAGATACCGCTGGTGCTGGAGAAATCTTTTCGGCCGCGTTACAAGATCAAGGTCGCGCGATTATTATCGGCCAACCAACCCTCGGAGAAGTTGAAGAAATTACGACCAAGTTCCTGCCGAATGGATCTCGGCTCATTTTGCCCACAACGACGCTTGTCACAGTTAAAGGGGGGCGTGATATCGGCGAGCTTGGCGTGGAGCCGGACATTTTTAATCCAATAGAATATGACCAACTGACCTCTCAAAATGACCCGGTCCTTAACCTAGGCGTGCAAACAATCCGAGATATTTTTGCCAGCCGCCCTTAGTGTTTCAACCCCTTACACGATGATATAAAGCAAAAAGTAGAAATCTTTTAAAGTCACAACCATTTAATCAGACACAAGTCCGCCCATTATGCTGCTCAAAAAACAGTTTCAATTCGTCTTTATTTTGCTTAGTTTTAGCCTTTTTCTTAGTGGATGTGAACAGCTTCCTTTAGATGCCGCCATTAAGGCTGACAGCGTCCAGTTAGAGGAATCTGACTTCACAATAAGGGTAACCCCAAAATCGGGGCGAATCACTTTTTTGGGTGAAGATGGCAACATTTACACACTAAACCAAGCGGGAACCGAAATAAAAGCGATCACAAACGATGCCAATCGAGCGTCAATTAGCCAATCGGGCAATTCAGCAAATGCCTTAAATTATTTGTTGCCCACATGGTCTACCAATGGACAAAAACTGGCTTTTGCACAATATGCAGTCATTGATGAAAGTAAAAAAGATTTCGCTCAGAAACCGAGCTACATTCCAATAAGACAAAACGAACGGCCGAGCCAACAAGACAGCAGAAACTTAGTAAGCAGCTTCACAATTTATGCTTCAGACGGTGATGGAAGCAACCAGCAAGAACTGTGGAGTGGAACTGCACGGCCGATTTACATGTATTGGGCACCTGATCAAACTCACCTATCCGTTTTACTCCAAGAGGGAAACAGCCCTTCGTTACACTTGGCCTTGCTTTCCACGGCCGATCAATCGGTAGAAATTTTAGACGTAGGGGCACCTTTTTTCTGGGATTGGGCCTCGAATGGGCGGCAGTTGATTACCCATGTCGGAAACAATTTCCCAAGCGAGCGAATCTCGCTTCTCGATCTACCGGCGGAAAAAGGGGGCGAGCAGATTGAAGAGATTCTAGGGGTGCGGCCGGGCCGATTTATGGCTCCCGATCTATCACCAAATGGAGATCAATACATCCTCCCTATTCGGTCCGATGAAAAAGGAGATGATGACACGTGGTTGGCGATTTTCAATATGCAAAATCGGTCTAAAAAAGTCATTGACCGCATTGATGGTGATGTTTTTATCAATGCGGGGTTTTCTCCCGACGGGTCGAAAGTCGCCTATATTGCGAGTGCATCTGAAGGGGGCGCGAGGGGAGAATTGGCCATCTATGATTTAGAAACCGGCTCCCGCACGATTAGTGAAGAAAAAAATATTATCGCGTTTTTCTGGGCCCCCAACAGCAAGAAAATCGCTTGGATCGAAGAGCTGTCTAATCGGTCGGACAGTGAAGCGATTAAAAAAGGGCCTTGGGGACTTTTTGTTTTCGATCTGGACAGTAAATCTGAAACGGAGCTGGTAGCAGGATTTGAAACAACGCCACAATTCACTGAAGTTGTTTCTTTTTACAATCAATATCAGCGATCTGCCAACATCTGGTCCCCAGCAAGCCAACATCTGGTACTGCCGATTGTAAATGGCAACAAGAGTGAGATTATGTTGATCAATGCAAGCGGCCGTATTTTGCCCCGTAAGCTGGCGACAGGCACCCTTGCATTCTGGTCGGCCGAATAACGAATAATTCATGTAAGGCGCTCTAAAATAGAAAAGTCTAAGTTACCTTTGGAATGAGCGCCTGAATTTCGAAGGCTTTTCTTGTCTTTGACGAGAAAGCTATAAACCTTCATCTTCAAGGGACACATGCCGTTCCTCTCCCCAACCTTTAGTCTTTCTTTTTCTTTTCTGTCTGGAAAAGCTCTAGCCAGGTATCTACTTCTTCTTCGCTTAGTTGGCCGTCGGCAAATTTGCGTGTGACCGGCTCCCCCTTTTTCCGTATCGGCCGTTTTTTACGGGCAGCGGCCGGATCAGGGATGACAACCGGCTTCTCTGACTCTTTCTTCTTGCGAATTTTCTCGTCCCCAAACATTTTCATCCACTCTGCCAAATCTTCTTCGGACAGCTGAGACTCTCCATCTTTCAGCTTGTCGGGGTTGACCTGTTTTTTAGCCCTCGCCGCTTCCTTCGCTTCTTCAGCATCATTTGTAGGATTAGGTCGCTGTCTTCTAGGGGGTAATTTGACGATATGCACATCAGGTTCCCGATGAGGGGCCTTTTCAAAGGCACTCATCCACTGCTGCACTTCGGCCGCAGATACGTCGACATCAGCTTCAGACCCGGCTTCCTCCGGCTCTTTCTGCTCTTTTTCAGCGTCAAACCCCTTTAAATCCTCTTGCACCAGCACCACAAATTCTTCTGACAAGATGTAGCCGATTCTGCGCTTGCGTGCCGCAAAAATAATTTCTCGATCACTCGTCACCAGGGTAAATTCTTGCGCATTTTTAACCGACTGCATAAATTTCACAATCATCGAGTCAGCCGTTTTGCCAATGCGGCTAAATTGAACACGTACCGACGGCCGGGACAGCATATCCCCCATCCCACCAAACTCGCCAGAGTCAAAGTAAACCATCAGCCGTCGCCGTTTATCCTGACCGGCCCAATCTGACAAGCGGGATACAAGTTTTTGTTCATCATCCGGATCAGACAAATGAATGTCAGGCATCTTGCCAATTAAGTTGTGGCCATCGATCAAGAAAATCATCCTGTAATAGTACTCCCAAACAGGCAAAATTTGTTAAGACTCCAACAGCTTTATTAAACTTTATCAGAGCAGCACAATGCAGCGAATATTCTCCCTGGGTTGATGCAGCTGATCGATGGATAAACTTGGCTTATTCGTCTTCGATTAGCTCGGGGAAATAAACGGTAAACGTTGTTCCTTTCCCTACCTTGCTATTAACCAACATGCCTCCGTTATGACCACGCACGATCCCCTGAACCCCAGCCAAGCCGAGCCCATGCCCCGTGTCTTTTGTCGAGAAGAAGGGGTCAAAAATTCGATCCAAGATCGTTTCCTCGATACCGGATCCATTGTCCGTGACACGCATCGTGACATAGTTGCCGGGACGTAGCGGCCGCCCTGAACGGGTCCAAATGAGCGAGTCTTTCATTTCGATTTTTCGCGCCCCGGTCACCAATTCGATCTTACCCGCCCCTCCTTCAAATGAATCAACCGCATTTATAATCAGATTCATAATGACCTGCTGAATTTGGGACGGATCGCCTAGAAATTCAGGGACATCGAACGACAAACGGGTGATCAGCTCAATTTCACTTGGAACAGCGATATGGTGCAGGTGCATATTTTTAGCGATCAGCTCGCTTAAGTTTACTTTTTGAATTTCAAAATGCCCTTTACCCGAGTAAGCCAAAAGCTGGCGACACAATTCGGCCGCACGATCCCCAGCCCCTTTTGCTTTTTCAAGATTTGAAAGTGCGGGACTATCATCGGGTAATTTTCGAATCGCCAAAGACGTTTGCCCTAAAATGGCGACCAGCAAATTGTTAAAGTCATGAGCGATACCCCCTGCAAGCAAACCTAAACTGTCCAAACGCTGCATGTGATTCAAAAATTCGGTCGTCTTCTCTTTCTCCGTAATATCCCGAATAATCCCAATAAACTCACTCTTGCCATCAGCATCCTCTGATCTAGACATCGACATTTCAGCAACCACTCTTTCGCCATTTTTCCGAATGCCAGTTATTTGGAGGGGTAGCGCTTTTTTAACATCGATAGAAGATGCTGCACGAACAATAGAACGCCAAAACTGCTCTTTCTGGGACTCTTCAACGAAGATGTCGATCTTCTGACCTAAAAGCTCTTTATAGTCATACCCAAACATTTGCTTTGTTGCTGGGTTCGCAAACGAGATAATCCCCTCTCGATCCGCAATTAAAATAACATCTCGCGCCGAATCAGTAATCCCTCGAAGCTGTTTGGCCAAAGCTTGTAGCCGTTCTGATTGCTGAATATTTTTAATCTCGGCTCGTTTCTGAGCAGTAATGTCTCGAATAGATCCCTCAAAAAACAATATCTCCCCATCTTCATCTTTCACCGCATAGGCAGATTCTGATATCCAGATTTTCTTTCGTGTGCTTCGCTGATAAATTTCTGATTCAAAATCCACAACTTGCCCGTTCTCTTGAATCGCTTGAATAAACTGATCACGACGATTCGGATCGACATACCACTCGGTCGCGATATCAAAGGGATCATTTAAAGATTCTTCTTCCGACGTATACCCTTCTAATTGCCACAACAATCGATTGGCCTTAACCTGAACCCCATCTAACGTGGTGCGAAATAGGCCGATCGGGACATTTTCAAATAGCCTTTCTAGTTCATGCTCGATCTCTGTGGCGCGCCTTAGCTGAGCTGCACGTGCCCAGTGAATGGCATAGTAAAAGCTGTACCCGAATAAGCTGAGAGCGGTCAAAATTTCAATCAAATCTAAATAAGAAGAGGTTGAAGGCCAAAAATAACCGCTTTGGTCTAATCCAAAAAAGCTAAAAATGTAAACGGGGATTAATAAGCACAGAAAAATCGCTTCATTTTTAGGAAAAATCAAGAGTGCGAAAGGGACAATTAACGCTAAGGCGGCGTTGGCCGCACTTGCAACCGTCTTTCCAAATATGACCGTATCAGCAAAGACAAACGCCATCGTCGAGAAGATCAGAACATAACCGGCCACCTTGAATAACCCTGCACGTACCAACACATATGCAACCAAAAGAACCGAAAAATATGCAAGGGAGAGTTGAAATAGTTGGCCACCATTCGGCTGAAAGAAGAAAAACAACACTGTGGCAGCAAAAACGCTGAGATTCATCCATAAAATCAACCGGGTAAGGGCTAAATTCCTTTCTTTTTCATTTGTGACAGAAACTGGAAATGGTATGAGGGGCATGATTTAAATGTGTTTTTTGATATCCAATCCTAAAGAGGATCCAGCTATGTAGGCAAGAAGGTCAAAGAGGAAAAAAATTTACAACCTAAACAACGATTGGCTGCTGCCAACCGTTTTGAATAGATAGCTAAAAACAACTTTTATATCGATATGTAGTTATTGGCAAGTAGATTCTCGTGAATTCTAAATTTTTAGCCCAATCCAAGCAGGTCATTGATATCGTCGATAGAATCCAACTTCGCCTTTGGCTTGCCACCTTTCATTTCTGCATAGAATTCTTCATCATAACGACGAGAGCGGATCGGGATCGGCATCTTGACCCCCCAACCTAGAAGCAAAACTTCTTGCTTTTCTTGTAAGCGAGCCAGCATACCACGCAGCTGATCACGGCCGGCAAGGCCGGTTAAAACCGCACGAATATCGTCTTCGTCCCCCAACCAACCGGTAATTCGTGTACCAAGTTGAGACATGATTTCATCATCGATACCAGAAGGACGCTGATCGACGACAAGCAAGGTGACAAAATATTTGCGCAGCTCCCGCGCAATAACGCCAAAGGCGGTTTGGGATGCCAATTGAGGGCTCAAAAGCTTGTGAGCTTCTTCAATTGCAATCACAATCGGCTTAGGGTTCGGCTCGCGGTTCGTTTTTGCGTTGTCGGTCAATTTGACCCATTGTTCTCGGATTCGACGGGTTAGAATGTTTGAGACGAGCAAATAATCCAGGTCATTGTCGTACTCCCCAAAGGATAAGATCACATGTCGGCCGTTTTCCAGTTGGTCCACGATCGATGCGACCGCGTCTCCGGCCGGCTTTTTGACCACATACGGCCGGTCTGTCAGCTGCTGAAGGCGGCCGTGCAAAGTTCTCGCCGCAATTTCATTAATGTTTTGTTCTCGTGCCCAAAACTCAACCGACCCAGGAGCCGGAACCATTTTCCCCTTATCATTTTCTTCCGTTAACCCAGGCTGAAGCTGCATATACTCAAACAGCCAATTCTTACCAAACGCCCGAAAAAGCCCAGACATAACAACCGAAGCGACATCGGTCAGCTTAAGCGCAGAGGCAAGCAGCGCCATATCAGCCTCAGTAAAATCACTATAAGCGATTTCAAGCGTAAAATCGGGCGAATTGCCACGAACACGAGCCCCAGCCCCCAAACCAGCAACTTGAACCTTACTGCCAAATAAAGATTTAAGCCCTAAAACATTGATGTCATTGTCAGAATCAAGATCGTCATATGCATACTCATTGTGCATATCGAAAACGAGCGCCCCTGCGACATCTTCTTTCATCATGCCAGCCAAAACCATGCGGGTCAAAAAGCTTTTACCGGTGCCTGTCGCACCGAAAATGCCCGATGATCGCTTAACCAGTTTATTTATGTCGATACGAACCGGGTGCCCTTGTTCAATCGTTTCACCTAGGGCAAGCATCCCTTTGCCCGCCTTACCGAAAATTTCAGCGACATCCCCTTCATCTGCAAGTCGGACTTTGGCGTGATGGCTTGGCACTGTCTTGACCGGCTTTGGCCCCGGCTGCTCTAATCCTTTTTCGACCTGTTCTTGCCATTCTAAAAAGGCTCCGTCGTCGGCCGGGCCTAAATCCATCATGAGGGTGGCGTAGACTTCAAGCGTGGTAAACAGCGTGCGCCCCAATAATGCGGACCGAACGGCCGGTGACAGTCGTTCACTTTGCTCATCAGCAAAACGGGGATCTGTTGCCCCCAGCTGCAAGTTGGTCACCAAGCCGAAAAAGCGCCATCGGCCGCTATCGCACACAATAAAGCTGCCTTCTTGCACTTCATAAGCAGGAACGGTTAAACGAACTCGAAACCCCTCTCGTAACCCGCCACCTACGATATATCCGATTGAATTTTCCATAATTAATATTGAGCCTCGCAGCCTTAGGGCTGGTCAGCGTGTCAGCCTTGTTAAATATCTAATTCAGGTAATGAGGCGCTTAACCCTTCAAGAGTCGGCATCAGCATATCGTAGTTACCACGCAACAGCTCGATCACTTCGCGCACGGCCGCCATCGCCCACGGCCGATCATCTCCCCTTCGGGCAAATACATCTAGGATATGCGCTTGCAATAGTTGATCTGCGGGAATTCGGGTTGCTGAATTGTTTTGAATCAGGCGGAGATAGTTGAGCTCGCTTGTAAATTGCACCGTCTCTTCATCGGTGCATAAACGGACCGGGTCCAAGTTTAAAGGAGGACGAGGTGGCAACCCTTGCCGCATCACCCCATTGAGCATGTATCCGACGGTTAAAACGCTCATTTCGAGCGGCAGCATGCGATTTTGGCGCTGGTCTTCAATGATTTCCGGCCGGGGGGCCTCGGTCATCACAAGCCGCTGAATTAGCTGATCATCATTGATATGCATATCGTAGATCAAACCAAAAATCGCTTCTCGATCACCGATGGGTTCCGCGATCACCAAACACCCAAATGCGGGTGCCTCAAGCTGATTAACGCGTGAGCCTATGGCAAAACCGGCCGTTGACGCTCTAAGTATTCTTCCAATTTCTGTCATAATGTTGCGATGATAAGATCTCTTAAATATTTGCTCGGGCCACAAGTGGCACAATTGTTCTATTTTTATCAGATGCGGCCGACAATGTCGAATATTCTCAGCAAGGATATTTAAATGATCAACCCTTTAAGCTAAAATTTTACTCCGCTTTTCCTTAATCTTTATTACCTTCATTGGTTATTGTGATTTAGGCTGGTAAACTCAATCTCCGATGTCTAAAGGGTGAATGGCTTATAAAGCAAATCCTACCTTAAGGAACAAGAATTGAATACCCCTAGGGGCACCTCGAAACCACCTTAAAGTATTTTTCGTTCACCTCAAAAGATAAATAATTCGTAACTATACAGGTATGGTTGGTTCCCCTCACCCCCAACCCCTCTCCCAATGGGAGAGGGGAGCAAACTCAGAGTCCTGTACAGTTACAATAATTCTTTAAATTTGCAGGGCAACCATTGGCTCAAACGGCCAATTCGTCCCAAAATTCTTGTATCCCGCCGCGACAAAGGGATAAGATATGCAAATTAAAGAACAGCAAAACTTATTCAGCAACATCTAAAGGACCGATTTTGCTACAAATTCAAAATCTTACGAGAAATTTCCACTCGTTTCGTGTTTTAAACAATATTTCGCTCAATCTAGAGCGTGGACAAATCTTAGGACTACTGGGGCCAAACGGGGCAGGCAAAACCACTCTAATGCGGGTGGTGTCCGGCATTTTGCCACAAGATTCAGGCTCTATCCATGCAACCGATGGGGTGTGGCCCAAAATAGGCTTCAAGCCAGAGCGCCTTCACTTCCCCGAAAAAATGTCCGTTCGGCAATACATCACTATGATGGCCCAAATGAGCGGGTTTTCAAGCAGCGAGACGGCCGGTGCGGTGGGTCAAGTGATTCAATTGGTCGGCATGGAGCCAGCCCAAGAGCATAAAATTAATGCCTGCTCGAAGGGGATGCGGCAGCGGATCGGTTTGGCCCAAGCTCTTTTGGGAAATCCGGACCTCATCTTGCTAGACGAACCGGGTGATGGTCTTGACCCTGTGGGGCAACAAGAAATGCAGGCGATTTTGCACATGCTGCGAAACCAAGGCAAAACGATCCTTCTAAGCACCCATCGCTTAAACGATGTCAAAGCGCTTTGTTCCGACATCGCAATTATGTCTCGTGGCAGAATCGTCTACCAATCTTCCTTGGCCCAAGTCGAAAAAGGCTCATCAATCACCACAATTATCTGTGATGGAGACCTCACTGAAATTCAACCTTTGCTAGAGTCCCTTAACCCCCAAATCAAAGTACTTGACCATACCGTTGAACTGGGGGCAGAGGCTGTGCCGCTACGACGTGACGTCTTGCGTTTACTCCTTTCGGCCGGGCATGATGTTTTACGCATCGAGCGACCTGAAGCTTCTCTTAACGCCATCTACGCAAAAATGATACGCCAATGATCCAACGCATTAAAACCCTAACAAAATATCTCCTCTATCGACTAACTAACTCTATGTCAGCATCGATTTATCTGTTAGTCGGGTTTGCTTTTTACTGGCTCACCTTTTTTCAACGGGCCCCAGAACCTGAATATTTTATTATGGTTGTTGGGTTTTTCGGTTTGATCATCACCTTTTTCAGCACCCTAACTGTTGCATCCAAAGCAAATGAAGCCAAAAGCTACCCATTCTTAATGCGTTTAGAAAGTCGCGTTGAGTTTTTAGTTTCAATCATTTTAACCTCGCTGATATTTGGCCTAGCGTTACAGTTGCTGATGACGGTTGTGATTTTGTTGCGCAATGGGCCAGAGCTTACTTTTAACCGAGTTCTTGAAATCCCCCCCATCTGGCTCTCCCTCAACATTTTGGCTTCGGTTGTGGCGTTACAAGCATCAGACTTTGTCTCTTATGGCTGGTCGCGCGTATGGGTCTTTGGCATGTTGGCCGTCGCGCTGGTTGTGGGCGATGACAATGGGGTTACTTTAAATTGGATTGCGGACCTGATGCGTGGCGTTGCGGCCGAACCGACAGGTGGCAACAATGTCTTGGCACAACTGAGCAATTTGCTGAACTTAGCGGCTGATTTCTTAACCGGTAATGTCATGAGCACGATTAGCAACATTTTTAGCGGCTTATTCTGGCCATTTCAAGCGATAATCGATGCTGTCATGACCGGTCATTTCACCTCGTCCCAAGCTTGGGCCCCCGCTCTTCTGCTCATTTTTGCTTCGGTTCTTTTCTTGCTTGCGGCCGATTTCTTTAGCTCGCGAGATATGATTTTGAACGAAGATTAGATTAATCCATCAATATTTTAATAAATCCGGTTGCCTTTGCTCCAAGCATCTGTCAAAATTACTCGCGTACGCTCCACTAAAATTATTCAAATATTAACGTGAGCATAGATCAATTCAATATTGGGAATCTAATTCAATAGATTCAGTTAGGAGATAAACAATGACAACAGTCACAGAAATTTTTGGTGCTATGGCATCTGGTGTAGAAGCAGACAAACTTGATGGAATCGATGTCGTGATCGGATGGTCACTTTCAGGTGATGAAGCTGCAGAGAAAACAATGAGCATTGCTGATGGCAAGCTAAATGTAGAAGATGGCTTAAATGATGAAGCAAATGCGACCATCAGCATGGATTCTGAGGATTTCAAAGCGATGATGAGTGGTGAATTGAATCCGATGATGGCCTTCATGGGTGGCAAGGTAAAAATTGACGGCGACATGTCTGCGGTCATGAAAATTCAAGGCCTCATGGGCTAAAAGCCCTGACAGGTTCAATCAAATAAACCTTTCTAAAGCCTCGGTTGTTGAAACAATCGAGGCTTTTTCTTTACCCGTTCTGCATCAATTTGAATGTCGTCATGAGCAACGGGTAAATATTACCCTACTCCGCTTTTCGAGATCGACAGAACAGATTATTCTTGGGCCGCTACACGCTATGTTTGGAAAAAATGTGAGATTCGTCTTTTTACCTATCCTTGCAGTTATTGGCTTATGCCTAATCGCTGTTGCTTGCCAATTACCGGCCGAAAATGAGTCTGATCCATTTCCAATCCCTTCAGACGCGGCTACACCAGTGACAGACTCAGCTCCAGCCGAAGCCACACTCCCACCCACATTGCCTCCTCCGCCAACCCTAGCCATCTCACCGACACCAACCCTGTCCCCAACCCCATTTATCATTCAAAACCCCTCACCTGCTTGTGGTCAAAGCCTTCCGCTCGTTATTCCAGATGTTGAAACCAATTACGATTGGGAGCTCCCCCCGATCGCAGAAGAATTGGTTCCAGAACGGGCAAGACCGGCCATTGAGTATCTTTATACCAACCCGAACGATGTCAGTGTTGTCGTTTTTCAAGTCGACTATGAAGGGATTGGCTACTATCACAATGCGGATAGCCCGATGCCATTAGCATCCGTCAACAAAATTGTCACCCTCGTTGCATGGGCAAAGGCGGTTGAAGCGGGTGAATTTGACCCCAATCAAATCGTCAGCCGAGAAGAGCTCAACCGTTGGTATTTGCCAGGATCAGACCTTGGCGCCCATCGAGACGCACTGGAAGAGTTTGAAGGCCAAGAGCTTACCCAAGACGATGTTGCGTGGATGATGATCCGGCACAGCAGCAATGCGGCCGCCGATTATTTCCATGATTTATTAGGGCAAGCGCGAATCGAACAGACGGTTCAGGATTTAAATTTAACCAGCCACACCGCCCCGTGTACATGGATGGGTAAGTTCTTGACACTAAGCACGCTGCCAAATGCGGAGCTAGACCAGCTGAAAGGAGATCCGGCCAACTACGGTCTGATGATCAGCGATCGGCAAGATCGGTATCTACAAGATCCAAACTTTAAGCGACAAGGGGATATTAGCTGGAGTCGGGGTAGACAGCCTTCATTTAGGAAAGAAGCGGAGTTTACAGAGCTTTTTGATACAAAAGGGACCGCATTGGACTACGGTCGGATTATGGCCCAGCTGATACAAGACGATATCGGCTCACCGGCAACCAGCAAGCTGGTCCGCAGCCACCTTGAATGGCCCATTGTCGAGTTCCCGATTAATCAAACCCGCTACAACACGGTTGGGTATAAAAACGGCACCTTGCCCGGCGTGTTAACGACCTTGTATTATGCCGAGCCATTTTGGGCCGATCGGCCGATTGTTGTCGCCCTCTTTTATCGTAATTTGCCCCAATCCACTTACAGGCGATGGCGCCGCGAGTTCCCCCATGATGCGCTGGCCCACTGGTTGATGAGCAACCCAAATGGGATTCACGTCATGCACGTACTCCGTGATTCGGCCGAGGCCAAATAGCCATTTACAATCGCTTTTGCTCCATGGCGTGCGAAATCAGTTGAGAAACAGCTAAAGCACCGATAGACACGATGATAAAAAGCCCCATCATCCTAAAAGCAAATTCGTACCCAGCTAAAGCGATCAGAAAACCGGCTAAAATCGGCCCGATAATCTTGCTCCCATTCTGCAATGCGCCTAACAAACCTAGCCCAGCACCGGTGTTCAACTCATCAATTTGATCGGCAACAAGCGCGGTCGAGGCGGGAATAATCAAAGCTTCGGCTAAACCTAATAACACTGCCGCCCCGAAAAAGACGATCGTCGTGTTTGAGACAGTGATCATGAACAGCGCCGCAGCCAATCCGATCCCGGCAACGCCGATGACCCAAAGTGGTCGGTATCGGTCAGCCAGCCAGCCTAAGCATGGTTTTAGCAACATGGTGACCCCTTGCTGTACCGTAAAAAACAGCCCCGCCTCGAGAACCGTCCGGCCGATGCTAAGCGCATAAATGGGCAAAAACGCCTTCGCCGTATAAGTCACCATATTATTGATCGCCTCAAATCCACCCGCCAACCAGACGGCCGGGGTTAGGGCCGCATGGCTTAAGCCTTGTTTTAGCTGTTCGGGCAGAGAAAAAGTTGTGGCTTTAATCCCGTTTCGTTTTTCATGCTGCTCGCGCAAAAGCAAAAGCGGAATCAAAGAAAAGAGGCTCAGAAGGCCGATAATGGTAAAAATTTCGACGGGCGGCCGCATAAGCAAAAAATAACCGGCCAAAGCTGGCCCCAAAATATACCCACCGGTCCGACCTAAGCTAAAAATGCCGACATAGCTGGCTCGATTTTCGTTTGATAGTTCGACAACCATCGCCATGCTAACCGGCCCATAAATGGCGGTGGCAAACCCATGGATTAACCGAACTACAACAAGCTGCTGAGGCGTCGTGACAAAGGTGTAGACAAAGGGGATGCCGATGAAAAAAAACGTACCTACCAAGAGCCAAAATCTTCGGCCGTGGCGGTCTGAAAGCAGGCCGACTAAAGGCTTAAAGAGCACACCTGTCATCGTAGAGACGGAAGCGATAACGCCTAAGAAAATTTCATCGGCCCCCAATGTGGCTGCATAGATGGGCAATAACGGCGTTTTTCCCATTTGATAAGCGGTACGAGCGATAAAATCTGCCAATGTGAGCAAAAAAAGCTGTATCGCTGATCGGCCCGATTGCTGAAAAACCACTCGTGGTGAATTGAATCGAATTTCAAAAGGGCTGTTTTTAACTTCAGAATGTTTGATCATGAATCAGAGAATTGTCGGCTTAGTTTTTAAAATAGGCAAATTAAAACAACTCTTTTTATGTTGATCATCGAAATGTATTTTTCTACGCATAAATTCACAAAACCGGCTAAAATTGCCCCATGCAAATTTTAAACATCGACGGCCTTCCCCCACGCACATCCAAGGGGGAATTGGCGCGACTCCTCATCGAAGATGGAAATCTTCGCCGCAACCATATCGGCCGTATCATCACAAAAGGGCATGGCGCCACCGTTGAAATCACCGGCGGCGATCTTAATCAATTGGTCACCCTGCTAGATGGCAATTTAGTCGGGACCCGGCAGATTCGCGTTTGGACAGATGCGGAGAGCATGCATGGAGAAATTGATCACTTTGACAAGCTGCTTGGCTGGCTGGCCCTCGAAGCGACGGCCGAAACCAACGTCCATAAGCGCAATATCGGCTCTGGCAACAGGCTGGCGCTAGAAAAATCGATCAGGCATCTCGTCATTCGTAGCGAAGATGTGGGGCTAGGGGGCAAGCTGCTGATAAAACTGGGGCCACGCAATGAAACAAAAGCGTTGCCATGGAGCCGATTGACCTCTGGCGTTCCGGTGATTCTGAGTGAGGAAACCCCTGCAAAAAACGAAAGCCCAAAAGTTTGGCGTGGCATTATTAGTCGCATCAATAAAGAGACGGTCGAGATCGCTCTGAGCCGTCTGCCAGAGAGTGAAAGCCTGACGTTTAGAATTGACGCCGCCGACGACGAAGTCGGCCGAGAACGCATGAAACGGGCCTTAAGCCGCGCCATCGCTGCAAAAAATGACCGCCTGGCCGATTTACGCGCAGTCTTACTAGGTGATATGGAGCCAACTTTCTACAGAGATGTCCTTCCCAAACCACAATTTGACACCTTCACTGAAGGGTTAAATGCGGCCCAAAAGATCTCGGTCAAACATGCCCTTTCCGCCAGCGATGTGGCGATTATTCACGGCCCACCTGGTACCGGCAAAACAACCACAGTAACCGCCCTGATCCGTGCCGCCGTTGCTCAAAAAGAATCGATTTTGGCGTGCGCCCCCAGCAACCTGGCCGTCGACAACATCGCTGAACGTCTGCTGGCACATGGGATTAACATCGTCCGTATCGGCCACCCGATCCGCATCCTAGAATCGCTACACGCCGTAACGCTCGATGCCCTTGCAGAAAAAAATGGGGACTATCAACTAGCGAAAAAATTGCGCCGTGAAGCCGGCGGTCTGCAAACCGATGCAAACCGTTGGAAAAGGGCGAAGCCTGAAAAGGGTGAAAAAGCCTCAATGCGCCGTGAGGCCCGTGAAATGCTTGACGAAGCCCGAAAGCTAGAAGCGATGGCGGTTGAACAAGTTCTAAATGGTGCACAAGTCATTCTCTCGACTCTTACTGGCATCGACAGTGCGATATTGGGGCAAAGGCAATTTGATTTATGCATCATCGATGAGGCAGGGCAGGCGACTGAACCTGCGGCATGGATCCCACTTGTTCGGTCAAACCGGGTGGTTCTGGCCGGTGACCATCAACAATTGCCGCCGACTATTTTGTCAGATGATGCTCGCAGAGATGGATTTGGCATTAGCTTACAAGAACGGTTGGTAAATTTAGATGCGACCCCAAAGAGTCTGTTAAGCAAACCGGTTGCCAAACGCCTTGACGTGCAATATCGAATGCATCGAGACATCATGGCATTTAGCTCGGCCGAATTTTATGACGACACCTTGCTGGCTGACCGCTCGGTAGCCGGACACTTATTGTCGGATTTAGCTGGGGTCGACAAAACTCCACTCACAAGCTGCCCAGTTACTTTCATAGACACGGCCGGGGCCAGCTACGATGAAGAGTGGGAAAAAAGCAGTCGCAGCCGCAAAAATGAACAAGAAGCGACACTTGCGATTAAAAAGGCACAATCACTGATCGATGCAGGCTTACCCCAAGCGAAGATCGCCATCATTACCCCCTATTCTGCCCAGGTTGGCCATTTACGTGACCGTTTGGCAGCGGAAGGGCTGACTGATATCGACTTAGGCTCTGTCGATGGATTTCAGGGGCGAGAGAAAGAAGCGGTCATTATTTCTCTTGTGCGATCAAATCCAGATGGTGAAATCGGATTTTTAGCTGAGCAAAGGCGGATGAATGTCGCTTTAACACGGGCCAAACGGAAGTTGATTATAATCGGTGACAGTGCCACCATCACGGCCGATGAGTTTTTCGGCCGCATGTTAACTTGGATCGAAAATGTAGGTGGCTACCAAAGTGTCTGGGAAGAGATGTAACTATGAGAAGAAACTCAAATTCAAAAAAAGTATGGTCAAGCGACGGCGGTCGCCTATGCCCCAGCTGTGGAAAACCGAAAGCACAGTGCGAATGCTGGGAAAAGCAATCCCAATCAGTTGATAAATCAGGGGATGGCATCGTACGAGTTAGCCGAGAAACAAAAGGGCGCAAAGGAAAAGGGGTTACCGTTATCACCGGTCTGAGATTAAATGAAAAAGATTTAAAAGCTTTGGCCAAAGAACTGAAGAAAAAATGTGGCGCAGGCGGCACAGTGAGTGATCGAAACATTGAAATCCAAGGGGATGTCCGTGATCGATTATTAGACCTGTTAACGAAGAAAGGGTATAAAGTTAAGCGGGTTGGCGGTTAAAAGCAGCCGCTCTAAATGGTCCAATGCACATTTGAGTAACGAAAAGTGTAGCCTATCTTACAGTGGGACTTGCAGAAAATCGCCAAAAACCACCATTTTTAGGCTTTCTACTCGAGGGAATAGTCCTGAAGTCCTATTGGGAATAAAAGCCTAAACTTTTATCCTTTCTCTAACTTAATTAACCTATGTGATGAAGTCTTTGCACCTGTTTTTCCAACCCCAATTCATCATAAATCTAAATTAATACGGGTGAGTATTATGTCAGCAAGAGTTTTTGGCTCCGGTAGTGCGAGCTACCCTGGAAATGTGTTTCCAAATGGTGATATCGTTGATGGACAAGGCATTCGTCGTGGCCGCATTTCTCCTCAAGGAGAGCTACACGACAACCATGGTCGTTTAATCGGCCGCATCTATCAAAATGGGGAATTTACAAACATCGTCGGCCGGTCGGCCCGTCTTCAAATGGTTCCAAATGGAGATATACGGGTTAGAGATGAAACAATCGGCCGAGTACAGATCGCATGGGGAATGAAAATCCCTGATTTGTATGTCGCTTATGCCGCCGCTTTTTTGCTCAACCGTCCGACTTGGGTTTGGCAATGATCAATGAAGCTTAGGAACGGAAATTAATGAACTGTCGAAAATTATTTCCGTTCCTAACGAGTTAAGTTTAAAGCGTTTGCCCAAGTTATAAAATGAGTGACTGACGGTCTTCATTAACGATGTTGATCAATTAATATCGGATTCCCATCTGGGTCGACCATTGTAAGACTAGCGGGGCCGCTGGTTGATTCATCCGCCTCTAACGTAAGCGTTACGCCAGCCGCCTTTAGCTTTTTCTGCAATTCGCGAATATCTGTAAACGAATCTAAATTTTGATTCTCTTGGTCCCACCCGGGGTTGAAGGTCATAATATTCTGTTCAAACATTCCTTGAAACAACCCGATCGTATGCCCCCGATTTCGCAATATTAGCCACCCTTGGTCTTGGTTGCCCCCCACCACCTCAAAACCCAAATGCCGATAAAAGTTTTTTGAAACTTCAATATCTTTCACCGCTAAACTAACTGAGAATGCACCTAATTCCATTGTGTTAATCCTTGGCACCCCTATCAATTTCAGACAAAAGATACTAGCTCAAATGTTCTTTTTTTGCAATTTTTTATCCCCCCCTTCTCAAACAAACTGCCAATAACATCCCCTCAGATATAGACCAATGTCACTTGTCACTCGACTATTTTCTGGCACAATTACCACAAGCTATCAGAATCATCATACCAGCATAAGGAGAACGTCTGAATGGGAAAATGGCTTTTGTATGGGGCGAATGGTTATACCGGAACGCTAATGGCCGAATATGCGGTTGAAAAAGGACTCAAACCGGTGCTCTCCGGCCGTTCAGAGGCGAAGATACGGCCGCTGGCGGAACGACTTGAGCTGGATTGGGTGATCATTGACCTGCAAGACAAGCAAAAGTTAACCACCGTTGTTTCAGAATTTGATTTGGTCATGCATGCTGCTGGCCCGTTTGTAAAAACGGCCCACCCGATGATAAAAGCCTGCATAGTCGGCAATACCCACTATTTAGACATTACCGGGGAAATCGATGTATTCGAATATGCGTTTTCCCATTTCCAAGATGCGGTCCGGGCTGAAATCGCAATCATGCCCGGGGTCGGCTTTGATGTGATCCCAACTGACTGCATGGCAGCTTATGTCAGCAACAAACTCCCAGATGCAACTCACTTGGAAATCGCTTTTAACACGATGGGCGGGATGAGCCCCGGCACATCAAAAACGATGATTGAGTCGATTGATATGGGAAATGGGCTGGCTCGGCGAAATGGGGTTTTACAGACTTTGCCAACTCGCATTCAATCTAAAACGGTGCAATTTTCTCATAAGAAAATGTCGACGATGCCAATCCCTTGGGGAGACTTAGTCACCGCGTTTCATACAACGGGTATCCCGAACATAACAACTTATTTTGCGATGCCTGAAAGCCAAATCAAGCAGATGGAGCGATTTGGTTGGATGATGAGCGCCCTCAAGTTCCCTCCGCTAAAAAGATTGGCCCTCAACTATGTAGATAAAAATATCACCGGCCCTGATTTTGAAAGTCGCGAGAACGGCCGCGCATATGTATACGCGCAAGCGAAGAATAAAAAAGGGGAAACGGCTGAAGCATGGCTGGAGACGATGGAAGCGTACAAACTAACCGCATTGGGCGGATTACGTTGTGTTGAACGGGTTATAGCAAGTGACTTAAAAGGGGTTTATACTCCGGCCGGGGCATTTGGCCCTGACTTAGTCATGGAATTACCAGGTTCAACAAGATACGATGAATGTCCAGTTTAGATCGTTATTTTTTCTACTATTAGCCACACTCATATCGGGATGCCAACTTAATCTTTCGGTTTCGGCCGAAGGGGAACATGAGAAAAAATCAGCCACTACCATCCTCGTTTTTTCAAAAACGACCGGCTTCCGTCATAACTCAATCCCTGATGCCAATGCGTTTTTACGCCAACATGCGTTAGACAATGGGTGGTCCTTGGTTGCAACCGAAGATGCGACCGCATTCAACGACGACAACCTGGCCAATTTTGATGCCATTGTATTTTTACTAACCACGGGGGATGTTTTAAACGACACGCAACAGGCTGCTTTTGAACGATATATCCAAGCCGGTGGCGGCTATGTTGGCATCCATTCAGCATCAGATACTGAATATGATTGGCCGTGGTATGGTGGCATGATCGGTGGATACTTTAACGGGCATCCACGAATTCAAACGGCTAGCATGGACAAAGATGAGTCCCCCCACCCTTCAACAGAATTTTTGCCCGACCGCTGGGAACTAGAGGATGAATGGTATAATTTCAGCCCTAATCCGGCCGATAGCTCAGGCATCCATGTCCTGCTTTGGCTTGATGAAACAACCTATTCGGGCGGCACCATGGGAGACAGTCACCCGATCGCTTGGGCCCAAGAGTATGATGGCGGACGTGCATGGTATACGGGTATTGGCCATCGAAGCGCCTTGTACACAGACGAAGCCCATGCCTTGTTTCAACAGCATGTTATTGCCGGTATCGAATGGGCGGCCGAAGATGACCCGATCGTCGAACCGACGCCAACACAAACACCCATCCCGACAATCACACCTACGCCCAATCCGACCCCCATATCTACCCCAACATCATCGTCCGAGTTTATCTTTCTGCCTTGGCTCAATAAATAAATGTGTCTTTGTTATTCAGCAGTTTGGTCCAGTTTGACAAAAGGATC
>JAHDEB010000334.1 GCA_020629055.1 Chloroflexota bacterium | reverse complement strand
GCCGACAACCGCTTAAGATTCTAGCACAAAAGTTGGCAAAACCTTCACAAGCTGGCTGAAAAAACCGATAGCGGCGATATTTCGAGCAGGGTTTTGCGAAATATCAATAAAAATGGGGCCATCCTGAGCCGCATCTTCGCAAATTAGATTTTGCATCAAAATAGGGGGGGATTTGCGAACGGGCCGATGGCATGAAGATTGTTGCCCTAAACAATTGATTGACAGGTCACGCCACCACCCGTCTATTACATCTATCTTAACGACCCATCGGCCCTGTAAGAAACCGGCCGGGCCATCCGTCTAAAAAACCGAGACGCAACGTATAGGAAACGGTTATTATGGACGTTCAACAGCTCAAAGAGACCCTCCCCCGGCCGCTGGCATTTGTCCTTTCGGGCGGCGCGGCGATGGGGGCGATCCAAATCGGCATGCTCAAAGCGTTGGCCGAATACCAGATCGAGCCGGACTTGATTGTGGGGTCTTCTGTCGGGGCGTTAAACGGGGCCGCCATCGCCAATCATGGGCTACAGGATGGGGCCGTTCGGCTCGAAAAGCTGTGGTCACGGCTAGATCGTCAAGATGTATTTCCTGGCGGCCGGTTGGCCCAAGCCCGGCAGGTCTTATCGACCCAAAACAGCCTTTTCCCCAATCACGGACTCGCCAAAATCATCTGCGACATGCTGACGGTGGAAACATTTGACGAGCTTCAAATCCCATTTGCCGCCTTGGCAACAGACGTACTGACCCTGCATGGGGCTCTCTTTCATTCTGGCAAAATCGATAAGGCGCTTTTGGCTTCAACCGCCATTCCCGGTTTCTTCCCACCCGTTCAGGTCGGGGAACGGCATTATGCGGACGGTGGCATAACGGCCAATGTGCCGCTGAACTCGGCCGAGCGCATGGGGGCACGTTCGATTATTGTGTTGGATGCGGGTGAGATGTGTCATCGGGTGCAAATGCCCGATAATCTTTTAATGTATTTCGATTTAGGCTTGCAGGGTGTCATGCGGCAGCGGGTACGTATCGAGGCTCCGGTAATTGCGGCGAAAATGCCCTTGATCTATCTGCCTACCCCTTGCCCGATGATCAGTGATGCGCTGGACTTCTCTGAAAGTGTCTCTCTGATCGATCAAAGTTATCATATGACGAAGATGTTTTTTAAAACAGAGCCATTTCCGATTGCGGGCCAAATGACCGGCGCGCCTCATTATCATGGTGATGAACCGATCTTTTCACTGACTGAGTTAAAATCGGCCGATTGAGACGTTCATCTCATCAACGAAAACAGAAACAAAACGGCGTTTGTCGCTTTGCTTACAGCAGAACTTCGTTCTGCAACTTGCACCTTGCAACAGGATTAAACCGATGGAAAACAACCTCCTCCCCTTTTTACCCATGCTCTATGTTGCGTGGTCTGACGCGATTCTTGACGGACCCGAGCTAGAGGCACTGAGCCAAAAAATGCAGGACCAAACATGGCTCTCGCCACCAGATAAGCAGGTGTTGGCCCATTGGATGGACCCTGACCGGCCGCCCGCCCCGGGGCAAATGCAGCTTTGGCTCAAGACGATTCGTGAATCGGCCGCTGAACTAGATGAAGCACCGCGCCAATCGTTGGCCGAGCTGGGTGTACAGATCGCTTCGATCGGTTTAACAAACGGAGAGCGCTGCCTGTCACCCGAATCTTGTGTGGCGTTAGAGCAGGTTGAAGAGGCGTTGGGGATTGTGTCGGCCGAGGCGGTCCAATCTTTAATCGCAGACGAAGTGCGCCCATTGCGCCCCCTTTTAGAACGTGAAGCCCCATCTTTTAATATTGATGCGATGCAGGCGATTTTAGATCGGGACAACCCGGATGTTAAAAACGGGACCCGGACGATATTGACCGAGCAGATCTTTGCTCAGCGGGATTTTGAGAGTTTGCACGACCATCGGGAAGCGACTTTAGCTTGGTCCCGCCATTTGGCCGATCATGGGTTAGGCAGCTTGGCTTATCCCGAATCGGTTGGCGGCAAAGACGACATGGGGGCTTATTTGGCCGTTATGGAGATGATCGCCCATCATGACATGAGCTTGCTGATTAAATTTGGGGTGCAGTTTGGTCTGTTTGGGGGGAGTATCGCCCTTTTGGGGACCGATCCCCATCATCAAAAATATTTGCGAGACACCGGCACGCTGGCGTTGCCCGGCTGCTTTGCCATGACAGAGCTGGGCCATGGTTCCAATGTTCGTGATTTGGAAACGGTGGCCGTTTATGACAAAGTAACTCAAGAGTTCGTGATCCATACCCCCTCAGAACAAGCACGTAAAGAATACATCGGCAATTCGGCCGCCCATGGTCAGATGGCAACCGTCTTTGCGCAGCTTGATATCGAGGGGGAGCGATACGGGATCAATGCGTTCTTGGTGCCGATTCGGGACAAAGAAAACACTGTGCTGCCTGGGGTTCGCATCCAAGACAATGGGCACAAGCTGGGGTTAAACGGGGTTGATAACGGCCGACTGTGGTTTGAACATGTCCGTATTCCCCGTGAAAATATGCTCAACCGCTTTGCCGACGTCACCCCAGATGGGGAATATGTCAGCGATATTGCCGGGGAATCGAAACGGTTTTTCACGATGATCGGCACGCTGGTCGGCGGTCGGGTGGGGATCGGCTTGTCGGCCAATTCGGCCGCAAAAAATGGATTGACTATCGCGATTCGTTACGCCAACCGGCGCAGGCAATTTGGGCCGCCGGGAGAAATGGAGACGCTGCTTATCGATTACCAAACCCATCAAAAACGGCTGATGCCGTTGCTCGCAAATGCGTACGCACTTGATTTTGGCCTAAAATATTTGACTGAACGGTATGTGAATCGGACCGAGGCCGACAGCCGTGAGGTGGAGACATTGGCGGCCGGGTTGAAATCGTACAGCACGTGGAACGCCACCCGCACGCTGCAAGAGGGGCGCGAAGCGTGTGGCGGGATGGGGTACATGGTGCGCAATCGCTTTGCCGCCTTAAAAGCGGACAGCGAAATTTTTACCACGTTCGAGGGGGATAACACCGTTCTGATGCAGCTGGTTGCCAAAGGGCGACTGACCGATTTTAAAAAGCAGTTTGAAGATTCGGCCGCGTGGGGGATGGTGAAATTTGTGGCGAAGCAGGCCACACGCTCGATACTTGAGCACAATCCGGTCAGCGTACGCCGTACCGACCCGGACCATCTGCGAGACAGTCAGTGGCATTTAGAGCTGTTTCATCATCGGGAAGAAGCGATGGTGGTTGCCGTGTCTCAGCGGCTACGCAGCTTAATTCGGCAAGGGATGAGTTCTGACAAAGCGGTTGTAGAGGTGCAAAATGATTTGGTCGCCATGGCACACGGCTGGGTCGAGTTTGTGATTTTGCAGCAGTTTTTGAAAGGGGTCGACGAAATGGAGCAGTCGGCCGAAAAAGAGATTTTAGCCAAGCTGGCACAGCTGTTTGCGCTAAGCCATATCGAAAAAAATGCGGCATGGTATTTAGAGCACGGAGATTTGTCTGGGGCAAAATCGATTGCGGTGCGCCGCGAGGCGGAAGCATTGGCGAAAGAGCTATCAGGGCAAGCGTTGTATTTGGTTGACGCCTTTGGCATTCGGGATGAGACGTTGGCGGCTCCAATCGGGCTGCGGGGTTAAAATACTGGTTAACCGCCAGTGGGATAAATCCCAGCGGCTATTTACAACAGCCTTCGGCCTGAAGAATAAAACGGTGTACGTCGTGCATCGTCGCCAGGGCAAACACTAAAAAATATGGAAAGTTATAACAAACAATACCAGATAGAAACTGAGCTTTTTGGCGCACCTTATCCTGAATTTGAGCAGCTTGTGGCCCAAATGGCCCAAGCGGGTGGTAAAGCGCTGGATGTTGGCTGTGGACAAGGGCGGGATGCGATCATGCTGGCTAGGCATGGGTACGAGGTGGTCGGCATCGACTCTTCGAGCATCGGCATTGAGCAGATGGTGAGCAAGGCGCAGGAGGTCGGCCGGCCGGTAACTGGCATTGTGGCTGACTTTTATGACTATGATTTTCAGGATCAATATGCTGCAATTGTTCTCGATTCGATCTTGCATTTTCAAAAAAGCGACTTGAAAAAGGAGCTGGCGCTTTTAGACAGGCTTTTGGAGCATCTGGAAGAGGGTGGCTATTTCTTTATTTTTATCCATCAATCAAAGCAGAAAGAAAAGGTGTTAAATGAGTGGGTGGCGAAGCAGGGGGGTAAGCTTGAAACGGTGGCGGCTGACTATATTGATTATGTTTATGAAGAGAAGGCGAGTGA
>JAHDEB010000077.1:20178-25875 GCA_020629055.1 Chloroflexota bacterium | reverse complement strand
TGGTTAGAAAAATTAGACCGTAACTAGACAGGTCTGGTTGGTTCCCCTCCTATGAGGAGGGGCTAGGGGTGGTGGATTCCCCCTCACCCCCAGCCCCTCTCCCACAGGGAGAGGGGAGCAAACCTAGACACCTGTACAATTACATTAGACCAATGTTTTAAGAACACGGCCGAGTCGTGCGATGCCCTCAGCGATAACTTTCTCTTCGTAGCGAACAAATGTCAGTCGTAGATTTGATTTGTACGTTTCATCGGCCGCACTGTTGGTGCCAAATGCGATGCCGGGCAAACAGCCGACCGCTTCTGTGGCGGCCGCTTTTTTCATCGCTTCAAGCGCGCTTAGTCCGTTGGGCAGTTGAACCCACACGAACATACCGCCTGTCGGCCGATGGGCAACAACCCCGGCCGGAAAATGCTCCTCAATCGCATCCATCAACACATCGCGCCTGCGGCCATATTGGGTGCGCAACATCGATAGCTGAGCTTCAAAGTCATTGTCGGTTAAATAATTATCAACAATGTGTTGGCTCATGGGGGATGGTGACAGCGTGGCGATTTGTTTGGCGATTCCGATTTTTTCAAGAATGTCGGCCGGGGCAACGACCCATCCTAAACGGATGCCTGGGGCCAAAATTTTAGCAAAAGAGCCTAGATAAACGGCCCAATCAGGGTCGATTGACGCCAAAGCGGGTATCGGATCCCCATCATATTCTAAGAAACCGTAGGCATCATCTTCTAGGACCGGCATTTCATATTGGCGCGCCAGCTTCATTAACCGTTCCCGCTGAGCCAAGGGCATTGTTACCCCTACAGGATTGTGTGCGGCCGGGACTGTGTATAAAAATTTCGGCCGAACGCCGCTTTTTAAATGCCCTTCTAGCACGTCTAAATCTAAGCCGGTCTCTGGGTGGATGGGGATCGCCAAGATGTTCGGTTGTCTTGGTTTGGTTGCTTGTCGAATGCCGGCATAAGACAGATCGGCCATGGCACAGGTGTCCCCTGGGTTCAGCAACACCCGGCTGGCAAGGTCCATGCACTGCTGCCCTCCGGCCGTGATTTCAATGTTTTCTGGGGTGCATTCGACCCCTCTTGTTTTCATCAGATCCGCGATGTGCTGAAGCAGACGCGGCCGATTGCCCCCATATTGCAGTGATGTATGGTATTGCTCTAAGAGGGCTTTGTTGGCGGCGTTGGCCAACCCTTCTTTTGGCATAAGCTCGGGGTCAGGCAGGCCTCCCGCCAGTGAAATAAAGTCGTCTAATCCTTGAAAGTGGCGATTAAGCCGCCTCATCATCGAGTGCTCGATGTCATCTGTCCAATCGGCGAAGGTGTACATGGGTTTATGGGGAAATGGTTAAGAGGATAGGGAATGCCCCGCACGAACGACAGATTTCTGCCATCTATCCCTATCCTTTTAAGGTTTATTGTTCCGCCAGAAACGCCAAAATCGATTCTTCGAGTCCTTCGTAAACACCAAACATGCTGGTGCCGTGTGCGCCGCCGTCTATGACATTCCCGGTCGCAAAGTCGGGGTTTAAAGCGGCGAGTTGATTAACGGAGTCGGCCGAATACCCATCGTTGTTCATGGCGAACATTAAAATCGGCTGGGTCATGCCGGTAATGGCGTCATCTGTGGTTACATCACGGTAGTTTACCCCTGGTGAAAGTAAAACGGTAGCCTTCACTGATGGTCTGTTAACGGCCGTGCGCAACGCGATGTTACTGCCGATGCTGGCCCCGATCACAAAGCTGTTTTCACTGTCGACACCGGGCTGTGACACCAACCAGTCCCATGCGATGGCGATGTCTTCTTCCGTTAGCTGCCAGTCAACGGCCGCGACACTCTCTCCGTGACCACGCATGTCGAGGGCCAAGGTCGCGTAACCGGCGTCGTTTAGCGTTTGGCTAAATCCGGTTGCGTCCCAATCTTTGCGCGTGCGCCCCAACATGTGGAGCAGTAAGACGGCCGGTTGTGGTCCGTTATCACTGTTGATGTTGTAGGTGCCGACCAGATTAAGCTCATCTGGCATTGCGATAAGAACTTCGGTTGATTGAGGCCCTTGCGCCCGCTCTGGCAGAGTTTCGGCCGACTGCATGCTTGAGTCTAGGTCTGCATCATCTTCTAGTGTGTCGTCCGCGGCCGGTTCCGGATAACCGGTATCTGAATTGCTGGTCACACGAACGCTTTCAGGTTCTGGGTATGGATAAGGGGATGATTGGTTTCCCTCTGTTATCGTGATCGGTTCGAGCGGCACTTCCGGTTCTGAGACTTCTTCTTCAGAAGCGTCTTCAGGGATTTGGTCGGCCGTGCGCAATGCGTCTGATTCAGCTTCACCAACCGACGGTTCTAGTTCGCCGTTGTCGGCCGTTTGTGGTGCAGCACATGCGAAAAGAGAGAGCGCAAAAAGTGCTGCGATAAGAAATGGGTTCAGATTTAGTTTCATGGTCGTCTTTTGTTTAGAAGCGATGAGCGAGAAAGGATTAACTTTTAGTCGCTGATCGACTCTGACTAGCAGGTTTAAAATTTAAAGGCAGATGTTCCCGAATATTGAGCCAAGCCATCAGACCATAACCGGTCATGCAGTAGCCCATTAAAAATATCGGGGCGTAGTTTCGGGTGGCCAGCGCCATCATGACGCCGATAAGCCCGTACAACGACAGTGCACATTCTACCAGTACGATCCAATCAAAGGGGAGTTGGTAGCCATCTTCTCCTACTTTATTTATCTGACCCAGATTTAGGGCGTCTTGTTCACCCTTAGGCGTCCGAATAAAGCGATGGGTCTGTTTGGTTAATATTTCAAAAATCGAGCGGGTGATGATGGGGCCTAACCCAAGTGAAACCAGCATGAGGGTAGGGAAATGGCGCAGCCGATAGCGCCAATCTTTATAAATTAGCTGTTGACTGATTATAAATAGAACCGGCTGACCTAATCCAAGCAGGCTAAATAGGAAGAACTTGGGGGACAAAACGGTCCCCATCAGCATAAACGGGATCTGAGACAGAATGATGACAATCAGAAATGGGTGAGCCAAATACCCGGACATGGTTACAAGGGCGTAGATCCGGCCGATGAGCGAATGGGTTTTATCAGTAAGAATTTGCCACCCATACTTTAATAAACATTGAAGGGACCCCTTTGCCCAGCGAGCCTGCTGGTTTTTATAGGCAGAAACACTGGTTGGCAGTTCACCCGGTGTCACGACGTCGGGCAAAAATGTAAAATCCCATCCTCTTAAGATTGCGCGCGTGCTTAGGCAAAGATCTTCGCAGACGGTTGAATCTTGCCAACCCCCGGCGTCGTTCACACACGCGGTGCGCCAAATACCGGCCGTTCCGTTGAACTTGGGGTAAAAGTCTGCCCGATGACGGACCGTTTGTTCAATCACAAAATGCTTGTCCATCGCCATCGCTTGGGCGGCCGTCAAAAAAGAATTGTCTTGGTTTAAGTGGCCCCAGCGGGTTTGAACCATGCCTAAATTGTCATCAGCGATAAAGTAAGGGATGGTGTTTTTCAAGAAGTCGGCCGAAGGTTTAAAGTCGGCGTCAAAAATCGCGACAAACTCACCCTTAGCCTCTGCGACCGCGGCGCCCAATGCCCCGGCCTTGTAACCGTCTCGATTTTTTCGATGGATGTGTTCAATCAGGTACCCATCTTGCCGATATTGGGCGACTAGGCTGGCTGCCAAGACCGACGTGCTATCAGTTGAGTCGTCAACCACTTGAATGTGCAGCTTGTCGGCCGGGTAGTCTAAGTTGATCGCTGCGTCGATGAGCCGTTTAATCACGTACCGTTCGTTAAACACCGGTAGCTGGACCGTCACGGTTGGTAAATCGTTGTCGGCCGGTAGCTGTGGTTTAGCCGGTGCATTTGTCCGGTGCAACCAGTAATACCATAGGGTGATGTAGCCTAAAAAGCCGAATGTCCCTAGGCCGATTAGCGATATGATGTAAATCACCAATAGAATGTTATTCATAAAAAAACCGCCCTTCGGCGGATGATCCTTTCTCTTTTAGATAGATGAGTCTGCTGAAAGTAAATCAGCAAGGCTTTCTAACTCTCGCTCTCTATCTTCTTTAGCTGTTTATTGAATTTGCCCCGCGGCAATAAAACTTTATGCTCGCACCCTTGGCAAACGAGCCCGATATCAACCCCTAATCTAATAACTTTCCATGTAAAGCTACCGCAGGGGTGTTTTTTACGTAGACGGACTATGTCGTCTAGTTTTATTTCTGGTATTTGTCGATTCATAATAAATTCAGAGCAATGATTATATCTCGCTCGGCCGTTTGACTGCACGACGCTTAATCAATGATTATCCTTTTGCTAAAAACGGCTGCGTTTCTGCCGTCTAGAGGAGTATAATCACAATCGCATTAATGATTTTGTGTTGGGTCGGTGATCAATTGGCCCTTCACAACGAGGAAACAACATGTTAAGAGGAATTTTTTCACAGGGTCTTGACCCTTTTGATTTAGCCATCGCCATCATTTCAGTATTGGTCGTGGCGATTACCGCATTTGCCTATCATGAATATGCTCATGCTGTCGTGGCAGATTATTTGGGGGACCCTACACCTCGCAAAGCGGGGCGTATGACGCTTAACCCGTTCCCACATCTCGATATGATGGGAATGATCTTGCTGCTGTTTATCGGATTTGGGTGGGCAACAACCCCGGTTAACCCTAGCATGCTACGGGGTGAAACTCGTCGTTCGATGGCCTTGGTTGCCGTCGCGGGGCCGATCGCCAATTTAATTATGGCGTTTATCTTTTCAATCCCGTATCAGCTGGTAAATTTCGGAATTTTAGATCAAGCTGCATTTTTCGGAAGTGATTTCGCCTATTTCTTCAGGATCGGGCTTTATATCAACATTTTGCTTTTTGTTTTTAATTTGCTCCCAATTCCACCTTTAGACGGTTTTACAATTCTGGTTGGAATTTTGCCCGAGGATTTTGCACAACCCTTGATGGCTTTCCGACGGTCTCCTTACAGCATGTATCTCTTGATCGGTCTAATTTTTGTTTTGCCGTTCATGGGTTTCGACGTCATCGGCTTTATTTTCCCTGTTGTAGATTCAATTATCGGTTTCTTGGTCAGTTAACTCGATGTTGTATCGTGTCAAACAGGTTTTATGGGCGTGGACTGCCCGGCCGTTGTCAGATGATGACCTCGCTTTGCTCGGTTCAATTTTGAGCCGAGCAGAGCGGGAGTTGTTTCAAACCTATACGTTAAATGATCAGAATCACGGGATTCGCGTAGTCAAATTGATTGGTAAAACAAATGAAGCCAACATGTCTTTGCAAAAAGCGGCCTTGCTTCACGATGTAGGTAAAACGAAAGTCGGCCGGTTATCTGTAATTGATCGATCAATCGCTGTGGCTGTTAAAAAGCTGTTTCCGGCTGTATCACGTGGCTGGGGGGATGGGGAGCTCGCATCGGCAAAACGGTATCAAATTCCATCGATTGTGCGGGCGCAACATGCAGCTTGGGGGGCTGAGATGGTGCAGGCGGCCGGGGGCGACCCCTTGACGGTGGCGTTAATTCGCCGGCATCAGGATAAATTGGGAGCGATTGACAGTGAAGAGGATCGCCTGTTGCAGATATTGCAGACGGCCGATGATTTGTCTTAAATATCGCCTACATCGAAATAGACCCTTTGCGGAAGTCGGTCGAACCGATCCATGCATTCACCA